>NZ_DAMBUH010000010.1:5502-37885 GCF_032053605.1 Tianweitania sp. | reverse complement strand
AGCACCTCCGTGCCAAAGCCTTTATGGCCACCCTCGCTCAGCCCCGTCTGACCGCTTTCCTTCCACGTGAAGGTGACCAACATCTCGTCGCCGCCGCGATCGACCTTCCACGCGACATCGATCCGGCCTTCGCTCATGCCCAGAGCACCGTGCTCCACGGCGTTCACTGCCAGTTCATGAACAGCAAGCGCGAAAACCTGGCCGGCCTTGGGCTGCAGCAGCAGATAAGGCCCAGCCAGTGTGACCTGCTCGCCTTCCTTGGCGCCGTAATTAAGCAACTCGTTGGCTAGGAGGCTTTGAAGCTCGACGCCACCATGCTTGTCGACCGCAGCATGGACATGCGCTACCGTGGAAACGCGGTCCTCGATATGGCCGACATAGGCGTCGAGGTCGCGCTTGGTTTCGGCAGATTTGCGGATGATGGTCCTTAGCATCGCCAATGTAGTGGTCAGCCGGTGCCGCAATTCTCCCGGCGCGTTACGCTGATCAAGCAGCTGGCGCAACCGGGCATTGTCGGCTTGAAGCTCCGCGCGTTGCTTAGCGTCTTCAAACGCGGTCATGAAGAACCCCTGATAGTGAACCGTCCAAACAAGCCAAACGCACGAAAGTTCACTTAGGCCTGTGTGTAGCTTTGCAAATAGGCGGGATCGAAGAGTGACGTTGATCGCAAACCTTCCAGATCAAGGATCGTTACCCGCCGGCCATGCATGGTCACCAGGCCTGCCGCCCTCAATTCTTGCAGTGAGCGGTTGACATGTACGGTCGACATACCGAGCAAATCGCCGAGATTAGATTGGGTAAGCGGCATCTCATATCCAAGCCCATCGACCAGCCCAACCTTCTCTAGCCGAAGGTGCAGTTCGCAGAAAAGGTGACCCAACCGCTCCGAGGCCAAACGCCGCCCAAGGGTCACAACGCTTTCGCGTCCCATCGCCATGGCGAGCAACAGATCCCACCAAAGCGCTTTCTCGATTTGCGGTCTTTCGCGTGCGGCGGCCTTGATAACTTCAGGCGCTACGCGCGCAACCGTGGCAGGGGTAAGCACCCCCAGCGAATGATCCATGAACTGTGGCAGCGTCATGTAGGGCTCGCACATATCGCCGGGCAGAAACAGCGAGATGATCTGCCTTTTACCATTTTCGAGGAGCTTGTAGCGGCAAGCCCAGCCTTCCAGCACAAGCTTGATGGTTTTGGGCGCGTCGCCCTCGATCGTGACATCGCTCTGGGCATCGAATTTGTCGATGTTCACGCAAAGCGTGCGCAGGGTTCGTTCGTCGTCCTCGGAAAGAGAAGCGCCATGTCGCAGTTTTCGAACAAAAAAGTCAGACAAGGTTTCGTCTCCAACCGGCGGCTACGCGATATAATGTCAACCAATTATATGTGTCGATATGTTTCGAATGCGTCCTAACTGGCTCCTTATCTTTAGCTTTAACATATGTTATTTCTTCTTTTATGAAGGAGGAACATCCTACATGCTTTCAGGCTTATACGAACGCATTCAACATCTCTTACTTCGATTGAAAGCCTGACCCGTCAACATTTGCACGGCTTGATGTTTGCTGCATCAGGCTTCACCTGAAGCTCTGCGGCATGAGGTGTAAAGGCACGGCAGTGCGAAAACCGCAGCCGCATCTTCGCCGAAGCCGCAACAAGCTGAGCGGCAGACTCAGGCAAGCAGGTGATAAACCGCTACGGCTGCAGCAACTGCCATGAGCTTCTGGGGGCTGATGGCGCGTTCGTTGGTGCGCGCTTTCCTTTAAGCGCCACCGCGACGATGTAATTCGCACCAGAATAGCGCGGCGGACGAGATCACCAGTCGGTGTATTCCTACCATTCGGCACGCAGCCGCTATTTCCGCCTCGTGCTGGGTGGGGCGCCGTAAACGCGCTTGAAAGCAGAGCTGAAGTGGCTGGGATCGGAATAGCCGGCAAGGAATGCAGCTTGCGCGATGGTTGCGCCTTCTTCGTTCAGGGCTAGCGCGGCGCGTGCCATGCGTTGATCGCGGATGAAGCCGAAGACGGTGGTGCCGAAGCAGTCGCGAAAGGCGCGCTGGGCGGCCGAAACACTCATGCCCACCGCCTCGGCGATCTCCTTGATGGTAACCTCGCGGTCGAGCGTGGCAAGCACATGGTCCCGAATGCGCTCCGCCTGACGTCGTTTCATGAGCTTAGGTCCGGCCTGCTCAACTGCTTCCTGGGTGAGTGCGCCGCAAGCCTCCGACATGATTGTGAGCGCCCGGGAATGCCGGTGCAGGCTTAACAATTCACCGTCGAGACCTGCGGGAGGCGTCATGATCTGCTCGGCAACCGTGAGGATGTGCTTGCCGGGTCGGAATGTGAACTGAGCAAGATGGTGGGAGAAGAAAGAGCGTAGCGGCGATGGTTCACCACTCCCGGGCTGCGCCAGCTTCTCGATCCACGGCAATGGCGCCGAAATGTTGATCTTGCGTAGCGGCACGTTGCTTTCATTGATGAAGCGCAGCTTGGCATAGCGCGCCACATTCAGCATCAAGATGACAGGCTCGCACCTGTCACCGAACCCGGCATCGACCTGGAACGACGCATTGTCGATCAGAAAATGCTGCGCCCCTTGCAACAGCACGATCGTCAGGAACTTTGGCCAGATGTCATAGACCTGCTCATCAGGCGTGCAGGTCGATGGTCCGTCCATGACGCCGACAAAGAGATGGGCCGGCATATCCGGCTTGATGTCCGTGTGCTTCATCACGGCCCTCGCCTGAACTGAATTCGATCGTGCCGTTTACGCGCCGCTGACTGCCGTTTGCGCGCTTGTCATGCGCGTCGACAGGTCTAACCGTCTAACGATACATGAGCGGCATCGTCAACATTTCGACGACGCTCCTGATCGGATTTCCAAATGACCGGCCATCCCCTTTATCTTCTTTGTGCCTTGCGCCTGTTCAGCCTCGTTTCCATGACGAGCGCCCTGGCGATGTCGACTGCCCTGGCACAACAGGCTGATGTGACCGAGTTGGAGACGGTTGTGGTTACCGGCCATGGCGAAGTGGGCGATGGTCCTGTCGGCGGCTATGTCGCTTCGCAAAGCCGTTCGGGTTCGAAGACCGACACGCCGATCGCCCGCACGCCGCAGACCATCGCCGTTGTTTCGAAAGAGCAGATCGAGGATCAACAGGCTGAATCGGTCGCCGAAGCCCTGCGCTATACGCCGGGCGTTTTCACCGAATATCGCGGCGCGTCGAACCTGCGCGACGAGCTCTTCGTGCGCGGCTTCTATTACACGCCGCGCTTCCTTGATGGCCTGTTGCTTGCCAGCGATCAGTCCTATGCCAAGGTCGATCCCTACCTTCTTGAACGCGTCGAGCTGCTTTCCGGACCGGCCTCCGTTCTTTATGGCCAGACCAATCCGGGCGGCATCGTCAACATGGTCAGCAAGAAGCCGACAGACGCGCCCTACCGAGAAGTCGGCGTTAAGCTCGGCACCGACAACCAGTATGGCGCCTTCTTCGATGTGAGTGACAAGGTGGCGGGTTCGGACACGCTGTCCTATCGCATAGCGGGGACGGGTGACGTCCGCGACCTGCAGGAAGATTTCACCAAGGAGCGCATCTTTGCCATGGCGCCATCGTTGACCTGGGCGCCAACCGACCAGACCACGCTGACAGTGCTCGGCGGCTACCAGAACGAGCCGGATGCCGGCTTCCGCAACTTTCTGGACCGCGCCGGCACGATCGATCCGATCGAAGGTTTCGGCTATGTGCCGCGTGATTTCTTCGTGTCCGACCCGGACTTTGAGAGCTTCAAGCGCGAACAGGCCTGGATCGGCTACCAGTTCGAGCATCGCTTCAACGACAGCCTCGCTGTTCGCCAGAACGCACGCTACCACCATGTGGAGCATGACCAGCGCACGCTGGTTTACGGCAGCCTGTCGGCTGACCACGCAACGGGCTATGATACGGTGATCAGCCGTACGGCGAGCGGCGGCCCGGAAAGCTGGGGCACCTTCACCATCGACAACCAGGTGGAAGGAAAGGTCACCACGGGCGCTGCGGACCATACGCTGCTGGCCGGCTTCGATTATCTTCATCGCAAGCGCGACTATGTCTGGGGCCGCAACCGCTCCGCGCCCTCCATCAATCTTGCCGATCCGATCTATGGCGACTTTGACTACAGCTCGCTCGTTCTGGACAAGACGGACGATCAGGAACTGACCGCCAAACAGGCCGGCCTTTACCTTCAGGATCAGGTCGAGATCGGTGGGCTGACACTCATGGCCGGCGGGCGCTATGACTGGGCCAAGACCGATATCGACGACCGGCTCGGCACCAACGACCAGGCCTATGACGATGGCGCCTTCACCTGGCGCGCCGGCGCAATCTACAATTTCGCCAATGGTCTGGCGCCTTATCTCAGCTATTCTACGTCCTTCGAACCCGTGCTGATCGCAGCACCCGAAGGCGAAGGTGCTTTCTCGCCGACCAAAGCCGAGCAGATTGAAGTCGGCGTCAAATATGCGCCTGAGGGGATGCCGATCCTGTTGACGGCCGCCTATTATGATCTGCGGCAGAAGGATGTTGTCTGGGGGGCGTGGAACCCCGTCCTCGCCCGCACGGTTTATTCGCAGATCGGCCAAATCCACAATAAGGGCTTCGAACTGTCCGCCCGCGCCGAGGTCAACGCAAACCTGTCTCTGATCGGCAGCTACGCCTATATCGACTCGACCGTGGAAGACTCGCCAACCGCCAGCGAAATCGACAAGTCGCCAGCGCGCATTCCCGCCCACCAGGCTGCTCTCTGGAGCAAATACAGTTTCACGAGCGGTGCTCTGGACGGGCTCGCCGTCGGTGCCGGCATCCGCTATGTCGGCACCAGCTGGGGCAACAACACGAACAGCTTCGAGGTGCCTGCAGTGACGCTTGTTGATGCATCACTGAGCTACGACTTCGGCGCACGCAGCCCCGACCTCGAAGGCCTGAGCCTTCAGGTCAACGCCAAGAACATCGCGGACAAGACCTATGTCGCATCCTGCGCCAGCGCCTATGCCTGCTTCTATGGATCAGGCCGTAGTGTCACGGCAACTTTGAAGAAGACATGGTGAGAACGCTCCTCTCGCTCGCCTTGTGCCTGGTGGCCTCGCTCAGCTCGGCGCAGGATGTGAGCATCATCCGGGCTGAGAACGGCTGGCAGGAACTCACACCTGGTAACGAGACCCAATTAGAGGCCGAGCTGGATGTGCGCTTGGGCGACTATGTCGTCGGCGCGGTTGAGGCAGGTGACGGTAAAGCGACCGTGGATTTGCTGGATGGACGCGGACAGCATATGCGTCGGCTCATCGACAAGGCCGGCGGCACAAAGGACTTCCGCTTTGTTGCCGCCAGTGATCGACCGCGTGTTCGCGTTGCAGCACAGGCAGCGGTAAAGCTTCGCATCACTGAGATCGTACCTTCCAGCGCGCAGGTGCTTCCTGCCCCGGAGTATCTCAGCCCTGCCATCAGCCGATTTGCGGACGATCTCGCCGCAGGCAAAGACACCACCGGCTTCTGGAACGAGCGGCTGCGTGAGGGAACGCCGATGGTGGAGCCGTCGGAAAACGGCCAGTCCATCGTGACCTTCCTGGCACGCGGAGCGGAGCGCAATGTCCGCTTGTTCGGCGGCCCCTCAGGCGATCATGAAGAACTTGAGCGGCTCGGCCAGTCCGATACCTGGTTCAAGAGCTTCATTATCCCGAACGAGACGCGGTTATCCTATCAGCTCGCTTACGACGTTCCCGATCTGCCCGGCACGCCGCGCGAGCGCCGCGTCGCCATTCTGGCGACTGCGAAGGCTGATCCCTTCAACAAGACGCCTTGGCCGGCAGATGCACCGGACGCCTTCAATCAGGAGTCGATCCTGGAACTTGGCGATGCGCCATTGCAGCCCGGACTGGAAGAAACCGACGCGCCTAAAGGCACTCTTTCGACGTTCCAGTTCGCGAGCAAGCCGCTCGGCAACGAACGCGCCATCACGATCTACCGTCCGGCCGGCTTCGATCCAGCCGATCCCAAGGTGCAACTCCTGTTCCTGTTCGACGCCGACAAGTACCTGACGGCAGTTCCCACACCGCGTATTCTCGACAACCTGATCAGCGCCAAGATCATCCCGCCCACGGTCGCGGTCTTCGTTTCGGAGATCGACAGCAATACCCGAGCCCGTGAGCTGCCGGCCAACGACGCTTTTGCCGACTTCATGGCTGAAGAGCTTTTTCCCCGCGTCATCGCCGAGACCGGTTTGAAGGCCAGTGCCGAGCGCACCACGCTTGCTGGCTCCTCCTATGGCGGCCTTGCCGCGGCAACCATCGCGCTCCGCCATTCCGACATCTTCGGCAACGCGATCTGCCTGTCCGGTTCGTTCTGGTGGCATCCGGCTACGGCGCCGCAAGATCAGCCGAACCACGTCGCGCATCTCATCGCAGCAATGCCGGCCAAACCGGTCCGCTTCTTCCTGACTGCCGGCTTGTTCGAAACAGGTCGTCCCGGATCAGCCGGCATTCTCGACACATCCCGGCACTTACGTGATGTCCTGCTGGCAAAGGACTACGCCGTCACCTACCGCGAATATGCAGGCGGTCACGATTACGTGGTCTGGCGTGGTGCTCTTGCGGACATGCTGATCGCAAAAGCTGGGAGGCAGTTTATTCGGGGAAGGTAAGGCTCGGGTATCCATTTCGCGATGTCTGTGAAGCGCAAAGGGCCTTGCATCGACCACCCTTGGAAGCTCTCGTCTACTGCCTGCTACTCCTTAACCGTTGCTCCATTCTGCGCCCCATTCCTGCACATGATGTCCTTGCGACACTTCGTGCAGCACGCGCTGCGGCGCGACATAGTCAACTGGTCGCACAGGGCTTTTCAGCTCAGACACTTTGAGTTCGGGCCGGCTCGTGCGGCGTGAAGGATCAGGCACAGGCACAGCAGACAAAAGCCGCTTGGTGTAGGGATGCTGCGGGTTGCCGAAGATGTCCGCTCGATTGCCGATCTCAACAATTTCGCCAAGATACATCACCGCCACGCGATGGCTGACGCGTTCAACAACCGCCATGTCGTGGCTGATGAATAGAAACGCCAGGCCCATGTCCCGCTGCAGATCAAGCATCAGGTTGATGACCTGCGCCTTGATGGACACGTCGAGCGCCGAGACAGCCTCGTCGGCGACGATCAGCTTGGGACCCAAGGAGATTGCACGGGCTATCGAAATGCGCTGACGCTGGCCGCCGGAAAATTCGTGCGGGAAGCGGTCACGGGTTGCCGGATCAAGCCCAACCTGTTGCAGCAACTCGGCCACCCGCGCTCGAACATTCGCTCGCGGGATCGTGTCATGCGCCAACATCGGCTCGGCGATGCATTCGCCTACGCGCATGCTTGGATTGAGGCTGGCGAATGGGTCCTGGAAGATCAGCTGAAGCCGTTGGCGATGTGACCGGAAGCTGTTTTCGTCCAGTTTCACGATGTCTTCGCCGTTCAAGCGGATTTCCCCGCCGCTCGGATCCGTCAAGCGGACGATGGCTCGGCCGGTAGTTGACTTGCCGCAGCCGGATTCACCTACCAGCGCCAGCGTTTCGCCTTCCCGGATGTCGAAGGACACGTTTTCGACGGCATGAACGCGACCGGAGACCTTGCGCAGCACGCCGGAACGGATGTCGAAATATTTGCTGAGGTTGCGAACCTCGAGTACCGGGGGAGTTTGCGGATCCGGCTGCTTAGCTGTCACTTCCTCGCTCTTGACGATGGCGACGCCCGTGGCGCGATCGATTTCCTCGAACTTCTTCGGGACCGACACACCGGCCATGGAACCAAGCCGCGGGACGGCGGCCAAAAGAGCACGGGTGTATGGATGCTGCGGGGCGCCAAAGATCTGCTCGGTCGGGCCGTTCTCCACGATGCGCCCATGCAACATGACGATGGTTCGATCCGCGATCTCGGCCACCACGCCCATGTCATGGGTGATGAACAGAACCGACATGCCTTCTTCGCGCTGCAGATCGCGGATCAGGTCGAGGATCTGCGCCTGAATTGTAACATCAAGTGCCGTCGTCGGCTCATCGGCGATCAGCAGCTTCGGTTTGCAAGACAATGCCATGGCAATCATCACGCGCTGGCGCATGCCACCGGACAAGCGGTGCGGATAATCCTTGAGGCGGGCTGCGGCTGAGGGAATGCGCACACGGTCCATCAAGCGCACGGCTTCGGCTTCGGCCTGCCGCTGGCTCATGCCATGATGGGTAATCAGCACTTCCGCCAATTGGCGGCCGATCGTCATGCTCGGATTGAGCGAAGTCATCGGCTCTTGAAAGATCATGGAGATCTCGTTGCCGCGAATGCGGCGCATGCCAGCGTCGCTCAAGGCGGTCAGGTCTTGGCCCGCGAACCGGATAGTGCCCTCGATCTTTGCGCTGCCGCTTTGCAAAAGGCGCATGATCGCAAGCGAGGTGACGCTCTTGCCGGAGCCCGACTCGCCGACAATAGCAACCGTTTTGCCAGCTTCTATGTCGAAGGAGACATCGTGCACCACGGGTGCCCAACCGTCGCTGCCCTTGAAGGAAACGCGAAGATTTTCGACGGAAAGAAGCGCGGTTGTCATCGGTACCTTTCCCCGGATCATTCGAAGAAGCTGAGAACGAAGCGCAGACAAATGAGCAGCAGGAAGAGACCGAAGGCAACTTCCAGCCTGCGCTTCGACAGACCATGCGCAAGCTTCACCCCAAGCGGGGCGGTGAGCATGCTGGTTGGAACAAAGAGCGCCAGGCCGATTAGCGACACGTAGCCCAAAGCCATCGGCGGCTGGAGGGCGGCGACATCGGGATATTCGGCGGCGCGTGGCCAGCCGGCATAGATGTAGCCGAGCATTCCGGGAACGGAGATCATAATGCCGAGCCCCGAGGAGGTCGCCACGGCTTGGTGGATCGGCCGGTTGTAGAATGTCATGAACAGGTTGGACAGCTGGCCGCCGCCAATCCCCATCAGCGAGGACAGGACGCCAATTACGAGCCCCGTGATGCGGATCGCCATCTTGCCGGGAAGGGTTTCGCCGAAGCGCCAATGATCCTTACCGGACAAGAGCCGGATGGCGGAGATGCCGGCAACCACGACGAAAACCGTCTTGAACAGCTCCGCCGGCGCATAACGAGCGACGAGGCTGCCAATCACCACGCCCAGTACCACCGGCACGGCCCAGATTTTCAACAGGTCTCTATCGACCGCCCCACGCGCGAGATGCGCGCGGTAAGAACGGATCGAGGTCGGGATGATGATGGCAAGCGACGTCCCGACGCAAAGCGGCATGCGCACATCGTCGGGCACCCCGAGATAACGAAACAGCTCATAAAGAATGGGTACGATTACAGCGCCCCCACCGACGCCAAACAGACCGGCAAGCAGACCGGTGATGCCGCCGGCTGCCAGCAAACCAAGCCCGAGCCAGATCATTTCCTGCAGGCTGATATCCATGCTCAGTCTTCTTTCCAGATGAGAGGCGTGTCAGCGACCGACCGCATAGGCCTGCATCAAGCGCGGTGTTGCGGCGGCGTGCAGCAGCCCGTTCGGTTCGCGCTCGGCAGCGGTCAAGCGGCCCACCGTCCATTCGTCCACCACTTCCACGTCGTGGCCGCGCTTTCGCAGATCCGCAATCACGCCTTTGCCAATGGTTTTCTCGATGACGAGGCGGCCTGGAATGGCTTCACGCGGATAGAAGGAAGACGGGAAGTGCATCGTGTGGAACAGCGGCAGATCGATGCTCTGCTGCAGGTTAAGGCCGTGATGCACGCGGCGCAGGAACATCAGCAACTGCCATTGGTCCTGTTGATCGCCACCAGGTGTGCCGAACACCATGCGCGGCTTGCCCTCGAAATCGGCCAAGGATGGCGTCAGCGTCGTGCGCGGACGCTTGCGCGGTGCAAGGCTGGTCGGCAGACCTTCTTCCAGCCAGAACATCTGAGCGCGCGTGTTTAAGGCAAAGCCGAGTTCCGGAATGATCGGCGAGGATTGCAGCCAACCGCCGGACGGGGTCGCCGAGACCATGTTACCCCAGCGATCGATCACGTCGATATGGACGGTATCGCCGCGCTTTTCGGTGCGCAGATGCGCCATGGTCGGCTCGCCTGCACCAGGTCCTTCAACCTTGGTCTGGCCGGCATAGCGGAACTGACCAATGCCGCGCTGCCGCTGATCCTCGTAGCCGGGAACAAGACCGGGGTTGAGCACGGTGGATGCCGTGTCGCCGATCAACTTGCGCCGTTCCGCGGCATAGCCGTCGGACAGAAGATGCTCCATCGGCACGGTGACGAAGTTCGGGTCGCCGTAATAGATGTCGCGGTCGGCGAAAGAGAGCTTCATTGCCTCGATCGTGGCATGCACGAAGTCCGGTCCGCGCGTGTCCATGGACGCGAGATCGATGTCCTTCAGCAAGGACAGGCTTTGCAGGAATGCCGGCCCCTGCCCCCAAGGCTGCATCTTGGACACCGTCCAGCCATGATAGTCATAGGTCAGCGGCGCTTCGTAGGTGGCGCTCCAGCGTGCCATGTCGTCGGCGGTCAGGATGCCCTTGTGGCGCTGGCCGCTTGTGTCCATCGCTTCGGTTTCACGGCAAAAGCGTTCGATCGCTTCGGCGACAAAGCCGCGATAAAACAAATCGCGCGCCTTGTTGATGATGGCCTCGCGATCACCGCCAGCTTGTTCCGCCTCATCGACGATGCGGGTGTAGGTGTTGGCAAGCGCCTCGTTGCGGAACAGTTCATGAGCCTGAGGCAAGTTGCCGTTGCGTGCCCAAAGAGCATAAGAAGTCGGCCATTCCTTCTCAAAGAAGCCGGCTTGATCACGAATGGTGTTGGCCACGCGCGGCAGCATGGGGTGGCCACTCGCCGCGTAATAGATGGCAGGTTCCAACACTTCGCGCAGGCTCAATGAGCCGTGATCGCGAAGCATCAGCATCCAAGCGTCGAAAGCACCGGGAACCACCGTTGCCAGCAAGCCGGAGCCTGGGACGAGGTCCAGCCCTTCAGCCCTGTAGTGCTCTATCGTCGCCGCGTCGGGCGTCGCGCCCTGGCCGCACAAAACCTCGGTTTTTCCAGTTTTGGCGGAATGGAAGATGATCGGCACTTCACCGGAAGGGCCAACGAGATGCGGTTCGACGATCTGCAGCACGAAGCCCGCTGCCACGGCCGCATCGAAGGCATTGCCGCCGCGTTCCAGCATTGCCATGCCCGCCGACGATGCAAGCCAGTGGGTTGAGGTGACAACACCGAAGGTACCAAGGATTTCCGGTCGCGTCGTGAACATGCAAATTTCCTTCTTACCAATCAGTGTTCGCGCGGATCGATCGCGTCGCGCAGCCCGTCGCCAAGCAGATTAAAACCGAGCACGACCAGGAAGATCGCGGTGCCGGGCCAGATCGACATCCAAGGGGCTTGGGAAATGAAGTTCTTCGAACTGTTCAGCATCGATCCCCAGGACGGGTTTGGTGGCTGCTGCCCAAGACCGAGAAACGACAGGCTTGCTTCGGCAATGATGGCAGCAGCGATGGTCAGCGTTGCCTGAACGATGATCGGCGCGACCGCATTGGGAACAATGTAGCGCAGGATGATGCGGGGATGACGCAAGCCGATGACCCGCGCGCCTTCCACATACTCCTCAGAGCGCACCGACATGACCTGACCACGGGTCAATCGCGCAAAGATCGGTGCCGCAGACAGGCCGATAGCAATCATCGCATTGGTGAGGCTCGCGCCGAGAAACGCCGCAAGCGCAATGGCCAGGATCAAGAACGGGATCGCCAGCATGGCATCGATAACCCGCGAGATGACGCTGTCGATCCAGCCGCCGAAATAGCCCGCTATGATGCCGAACGGCACACCAAACAAAAGGGCGATCAACACGGACACACCGCCAGCCAGCAACGACGTTCGCGCGCCGTAGGTAATGCGGGCGAACAGATCGCGGCCAAGCTCGTCCGTACCCAGCCAATGCGCCGCCGACGGCGCCTTGCGAACAGCCGTGAAGCTCGTCTTGAACGGGTCCTCCGTCGCGATGACCGGCGCGAAGATCGCGATCAGAACGAAGAAGCCCACCAGAATGGCACCTAGGACTGCCGCACGGTTCTTGACGAATTTGCGCACCGCGCTGCTGCCAAGGCGCTTTGGCGCTGCCGGAAGAGGTACGGCGTTGCTCATGTTGCGTCCCGCAAACGTGGATTGACGAGGATGTAAAGGATGTCGGCCAGCAGGTTCATGAGGATGAAGCCGACCGCCGTGCAAAGAACCACGCCCTGCACCACGGCATAGTCACGCGTGAAGACGGCATCCACGATAAGCTTGCCGAAACCCGGAATGGTAAAGATTTGCTCTGTCAGCACCGCACCGGCGAGCAACTCGCCAAACAGCAGGGTGGACAGTGTGATGATAGGTACCAGCGCGTTGCGAAGCGCGTGCCGGATGATGACCGTGCGCTCGTTCAGCCCTTTGGCTCGTGCTGTGCGAACATAGTCGGAACGCAGCACGCCGAGCATGGCGGAGCGCGTGTGACGCATCAGTACGCCTGCCAGACCAGTGCCGAGAACCAGTGCCGGCATGATCATGGTGCGAATGTTTTGGCCAAGATCTTCCAGCGGCGAGGTGTAGCCCGACGATGGCAGCAGTTGCCATTGAACGGAAACAACCAGGATCATCAGGATGCCCAGCCAGAAGTTCGGAATCGAAAGCCCCGATAATGCCGCGACGTTGATCGAATAGTCCGTCACCGTTCCTTTGTGCACGGCCGAAATGATGCCGGCCGGAACTCCGATCAGAAGCGCCACAACCATCGCGAAGGCTGCAAGCTGGATGGTTACCGGGAGCTTTTGAAAGATAAGATCGGCCACAGGCACGTCAGTGCGCACGGATACGCCGAAGTCGCCGGTCACGATCTGCTTCAGCCAAACCGCATATTGCACCGGGATCGGATCGTTGAGCCGGTACTTTTCCTGCAGATACGCCATTGTCTGCGGATCGCGATCTTCGCCGGCCAAAGCAAGAATCGGATCCCCAGGCAACAGCTTCTGCATCCCGAACACCAGGATCGAAACGATAATCAAAGTCGGCAGCACCACAAGGCAGCGCCTGGCGAGCAATCCTAACATGGGCACTATCCCCATTGCCTGAACCAGCCAATTTCCGGCATGCGTTCAAGCGTCCCAAAATAACTGCACGTGTAAGCGTGGGCGGGAAAGCACGGGGGCAAAGTGCCCCCGGCCTAGCTTAGGTTCAGCCGCCGAGCGATACACCCTTTAAGCGGATCATCCCATCGGGATAAGCGGTGAAGCCCTTCAGGTCAGCGCGCGCCGCAAAAGGCCAAGGCTGATAGTAGAGGTACACGATTGGCATCTCGTCCGCGAGGATAGCCTGGACCTCGTCGTACAGGGCCTTGCGCTCAGCCTGATCGGAAATGCCGCGCGCCTTGTTCAAGAGCTCGTCGACCTTTTCGTTGCAGTATTTCGCATCATTGAGGTTGCCCTGGCAGGTGACATGCTGATGGATGTTACCGTCTGGATCGGCACGGCCTGACCAGCCGCTCTGGCCGACTTCAAAGGCGTTTTCCTTCAAAGCGCTCTGCAGCGCAGCGAACTCGGTCGGCCGCAGCGATATGTCGAACCCTGTCTCGGATGCCATCGCCTGGATCAGCTCGTAGACCTGCTGCGAGGTCGAATTGTTGCCATAGGCGATCTCGAAGCTGACGCGCTCGACCCCCGCTTCGGCAAGAAGCGCTTTTGCTTTTTCGACGTCGCGCGTCGAGGTTTCGAACTTCTTGTCATACGCGAAGCTGCTCGGTGGGAACGGCTGATATGCCGGTGTGAACACGCCCTGCCCGACCACTTCGTTGATCGCGTTGCGGTCGATCGACAGTTCCAGCGCCTGACGGATCCGCTTGTCGTGGCCGATCGGGAAGCTGTCCTTGTCGCCCTTCTTCAGGTTGATCGTGAGGGCCTGGTAGCCGGTACCGGTCACTGGATAGAAGGCCAGCTTGTTGTCCGACTTGGCTGCTTCGATATCCGACGAAGCAATACGCTCGATCAGGTCAAGCGAACCGGAGCGAAGGTTGGCGAAGCGAACGGTGGTGTCCTGAATGGGCAGGAACGTCACCTTGTCGAATTTGTAATTGGCCGCGTCCCAATACCCGGCGTACTTCTCCAACACGATGCGATCGTTCTGGACGCGGCTGACGAACTTGTAAGGGCCGGAGCAGATTGGGTTCTGGCCGAAATCGCCATCGGTAAAGGCTTTCGGCGAAAGGATCATCCCCGCACGATCGGCCAACTGCGACAACAGCGACGCGTCCGGGCTTTTCACCTTGATATCGAGGGTCGTAGCGTCGATGGCATCCACGGACTCTATGGATGCGACCTCGCTCTTGCGAAGCGAGTCCGGCAGCGACTTGGCCCGCTCCAGATTAGCTTTGACGTCAGCCGCAGTGATTGGCGTGTCGTCATGAAATTTTGCATCATCTCGCAGCTTAACATGCAGGGTCTTGCGGTCTTCCGACCAGTTCCACTCTTTGGCGAGCTGCGGCTGGATTTCCAGCTTCTCGTTGATGTCGAACAGCTTGTCGCACATCGACGTGAAAACGATGCGGCCGACAAAGGTTCGTGCACGATGTGGATCGAGGACGTCCGGATCATCCTGCAGCCCGATCCGCAAATCGGCAGCGAATGCCGCTGTTGTACCGGCCACAGCGCAGAACAACGCTGCGCCGCCTAGTAGTTTTGAAACGAATTTCATGCTGAGTTCCCTTCTTTGCTTCTTATGTCGTGAACGGATGCATCGGCGCCCGCCAACCGCGCAGCAACGGACTTGCGTGATGCACCACCGATCTCCGCCAACACGGCATCTCGCAATGACAAAAGATGCACTCGCATGGCATCTTCTGCGTCGAGCGCATCGAGGCGTCTGATGGCGTCTATGATCGCGGCGTGTTGTTCTACAGACAGCAGGGTGCGACCCGTAGCGCGGACTCTGGATCGGAACTCCTGCCACGGTGCATCGTGGCGTATCCCGTCAATCAGTTCCATGATCGCATTGAAGAGCCGATTGCCGGAAGCAGACGCGATTTTGGCGTGAAAAGCAGCGTCCCACTGCTCCCATTCGGGCGTATCGGCAGCAAGAGCTGCCTTCTCTGCAATTGCTTCAAGCTGCTGGATCAGCTTGGGTGTCGCACGCGCCGCAGCCATCCGAGCGAGCGCAGGCTCGATCTCGATCCGGACGTCCATGACTTCCAGTGGATTGGTATGCTCAGAAAGTAGGCGGGAGGTCGTGGAGCCAGGTCGACCACCAAAGGTGCCTTTACCTTGCTGACGCCAGATACGACCCTCGTCCTCGAGGGTGTTCAGCGCAGCGCGAATTGCCCGGCGTCCGACGCCGAACCTTGCCGCAAGATCTCGCTCTGAAGGCAAGCGGTCAGTCTTTCCTGCGTCCAACAACTCACGCAACTGCTCAGCGATGTAATTCAGGCCCGCATCAGACATGACTGTCAAGTTCTACGAACCAGCAGGTAAATTGGTTCGGGCCTAATTTCTCAGCAGACTGCACAGATTTTGACACCAACTTTCCCCAGAAACAGCCTCTTTTCTCCAATTCTCGGCTCTTTCGAAGAGGATACTAGACGCATGTTTCCGTAATCATCAAGTCGGAATTTCTGAACCAGATGATTAAAGCCGGCCAGCTTGGTTCGTCGGCGGTTCGCGCGGTATGTTTGCAAGAACGAGCGCGGGCAAAACTGAACATGTTGTACGCCACCTCTTGCGCGGCAGCGTGTTGGATGATCTGAGGCGGCTCCTTCCTCCCGTCGACCTGGAATTCCCGCATGATCCGCCTCGAAAGCATCGGCAAGCAGAACGGCAAACAGATCGTCTTCATCGAGGCGTCGGCGGCACTCCAGCGCGGAGAGAAGATCGGTCTTGTTGGCCCAAACGGTGCGGGCAAGACGACGCTGTTTCGCATGATCACCGGTGAGGAACTGCCGGATGAGGGCCAGGTCTCCGTCGATCGTGGCGTGACGATCGGCTATTTCAGCCAGGATGTGGGCGACATGGCGGGGCGCAGCGCAGTGGTCGAAGTGATCGACGGCGTTGGACCGGTCAGCGCGCTGGCAGCCGAGATGGCAGAGCTGGAAGCAGCTATGGCCGATCCAGACCGCGCCGACGAGATGGACGAGATCATCACCCGCTACGGCGAAGTTCAGGGTCGCTATGACGAACTCGACGGCTATGCGCTGGACGGGCGCGCCCGCGAAGTGCTTGACGGCCTCGGCTTCAGCCAGTCGATGATGGACGGCGATGTCGGCAAGCTGTCGGGCGGCTGGAAGATGCGCGTGGCGTTGGCGAAGATCCTCCTGATGCGCCCCGACATCATGCTCCTCGACGAACCGTCGAACCATCTCGATATCGAAAGCCTGATCTGGCTTGAGACCTTCCTCAAGGGTTTCGACGGCGCTGTTCTGATGACGTCGCACGACCGTGAATTCATGAACCGCATCGTCAACAAGATCATCGAGATCGATGCCGGCGCTCTGACGTCCTATTCGGGGGACTACGAGTTTTATCGCCAGCAACGTGCCATCGCGGAGGTGCAGCAGCAGGCGCAGTTCGAACGTCAGCAGGCGATGCTGGCAAAGGAGGTGGCCTTCATCGAACGATTCAAGGCGCGCGCCAGCCATGCCGCGCAGGTGCAGAGCCGGGTCAAGAAGCTCGACAAGATCGAGCGCGTCGAACCGCCCAAGCGCCAGCAAACGGTGCGCTTTGAGTTCCAGCCGGCGCCGCGCTCGGGCGAGGACGTCGCGACGGTGAAGGGCGTGCACAAGCGCTATGGCGAGCGCACCATCTATGACGGTCTCGACTTCCAGGTGCGCCGGCGCGAACGCTGGTGCGTCATGGGTGTCAACGGCGCGGGCAAGTCGACGCTGCTCAAGCTGATCGCCGGCGCGTCGGAGCCGGATAGCGGCACGGTCACGCGCGGGCCAAGCGTCAAGATGGGCTACTTCGCACAGCATGCCATGGAACTGCTCGAAGGCGAACGCACAGTGCTGCAGTCGCTGGAAGACAGTTTTCCGCAGGCAGGTCAGGCGGCCCTGCGCGCGCTCGCCGGCTGCTTCGGCTTTTCCGGTGACGAGATCGAAAAGAAGTGCCGCGTTCTGTCAGGCGGCGAGAAGGCGCGGCTGGTCATGGCGAAGATGCTGTTCGACCCGCCGAACTTCCTCGTGCTCGACGAGCCCACCAACCATCTCGATATCGCCACCAAGCAGATGCTGGTTGAGGCACTATCGCGCTTCGAGGGCGCCATGCTCTTCGTCAGCCACGACCGCCATTTTCTTGCGGCTCTGTCCAATCGCGTACTGGAGCTAACGCCGGAAGGCCCGCATCTCTATGGCGGCGGCTACACCGAATATGTCGAGCGCACAGGCCAGGAAGCGCCGGGACTGCGGAGTTAAGCCGACGTCGGTCCGAGCGGATCAGGAAGCAAGAGCTCGCAGGTCGTCGACCAGAACACAAAGTTAGGGTCCATTGTTGATGTGCCCTAACTCTTGCCGGCTTGTGAACTGGAAGCGTGCACTAGTTGATGGTTAAACCGGAAAGCCTTGGCTAAGTTGAACTAGTGGCGATAGATGCTCGATACCCATAAGGCTCAAATCATTATAGCACGCCGCATTGCTGCGGCCCTATTTCAAGCAAGCTTCATATCAGCTCCCAGGCAACTGGAGAGAAGAGCAAACAGGCGACTTCAAACCCTGCCTGTTATGGCCGAAACGTTTCCACAGCCACTCAAACCATATCGTGCGTCTGGATACACGTATGGGAGAGCTTGAGGGTTGGGCGCCGAGCCAATCTCACCGTTTAAGAGTTGTGTTGCGTAACCGACACACGCTGACGACTAGCTTCAAAGATGCCTTAGTCGGACCGCCTTTCAGAGCCCATCCAAACTTGATAATTTTTATCAAGTTCTCTAAGAGCCGAATTGTCGAAGGGTCGGATAGAGCCGCCTTCTACCCTCGCATGTCCAGGTAGCCACTGAGGTCTCAGGTCTCGGAAGCCAGTGTATTGTCGCGCTATCTGAGAGATCTCCTATGCGTTCCCTTCCTCGTCGCTCTCTTCTCGCCTGCACATTTCTCGTTTCTCTTACCAGTCTCGAGGCTTCTGCCCAGTCTCCAATCATTGCAGATGGCGCGGAAGGTAGCACCACTCAGTTGGGTACGGTCGTCGTCAGCGGGCGAGCCGCTTCGACGCCAGGCGGCGTCGCCGATACACCTCAGGCCAGTACCGCCTCACGCCAGGAAATTGAGCAGAAGCAGATCACCCGCATTGAGGATCTAGGCCGCAGCCTCGAGCCGGGGGTCAACTTCAATCGCAACACCGGTGCCGTCAACATCCGCGGTCTTGAGGGGCCCCGTGTGCTCACCACGATCGACGGCATACCGGTTCCTTATCTTAACGACACCACGCGCGGGTCTTCGGGCGGCGTCGATCTGTTCGATTTTTCGTCATTGGCCGGCGTCGACATTGTGCGTGGAACTGATTCCAGCCGAGGCGGCAGCGGTGCGCTTGGCGGCGTGCTGGGCCTTCGCACATTGGAGCCTGAAGACCTTTTCCGCAACGGACGTAACTGGGGTGCCTATACCGGGATCCTGTATGATGGATCAGACGACAGCATCCGTCCGAGCGGTGCATTCGCGCTTCGCCAGGGAAGCACCAGCGCCTTGTTCCAAGGCTCCTATGCCAAGGGCCATGAGCTGGATACCAAGGGCAGCCTGGACGTTTACGGTCCGCTCCGCACCAAGTCCAACCCGTCCGACTACGATCAGCATAATCTTTTATTCAAGCTGAGGCACGATCTCGAAGGCGGACATCGGATCGGCGTGACCGCCGAGCGGTGTCGCCGCGATCGGGATACGGATGACAAACGAGCCCAGACGCTAACGGGCAACTACCGACCTGGCGGCTATACGACGCTTAATGATGGCGCGCGCGACCGTGTCTCGCTTGATTATTCCTACGATGGCGGCGGGTTCATGAATGCCGCGAACGCCTCGCTTTACTGGATCGATCAGATGAGCGGCACAGGTTATAATGGCTATCGCTGGACGACGGCGAGAGGACCGGCGGCACGCTGGAACACCTACGACGAGACCACGTTCGGCTTCATCGGGTCTGGCGAAAAGCTTTTTGAAACCGGCACGCTTAACCATCGCCTCACGGTGGGGCTGGACTTGGCCGCGTCCACCTCGGAGCAGTATACTGCAGGTTACGATAACTGCTTGGTTCGTTATGAGCCGGCTTGCAACAACCTGCATACAAATCAGGCTGACGAGCCCGAAGTCGATGGCAAGAGGTTCGGCCTGTTCGTCGATGATGAAATTGGTCTTGGAGACAGCAACTTTTTCCTGACGCCCGGCGGTCGCTTCGACTGGGTGGATCGCAGTCCGAAGATGACCGATGCCTTCGGTGAGAACGCCTCCAATCCAGAGCTGCCTTCTTCCTTCACCGACAGCGCGTTTTCGCCAAAATTGCGCGTTGCCTATCGTCCATCGGACACGCTGGAAGTCTATGGGCAGTGGGCGATGGGCTTCCGCGCGCCGACGGCAGGCGAACTCTACAGCAGCTTCGGGGGGCCCGGCACCTATCTGCGCCGAGGCAATCCCAATCTTGAATCCGAGACGAGCCAAGGGTTTGAACTCGGCGCGCGTTTCGGCGATGAGGATCTCGGCTTCCGCGCCAGCATCTTCCACAATCGCTATCGGAACTTCATTGAGGCAACCACGGCAGCCGTGCAGGACCGGGTGAACTACCCGTTCGGAATCACGGAATTCGACAATCTGAACAGGGTCCAGATTTCAGGCTTCGAATTTGCTGCACACAAGCGTTTCGTCAACGGCTTCAATGTCGCGGGTTCGATCGCCTTTGCCCGTGGAGAAAACGACGAGACTGGCGCCTATCTCGGATCCGTTCCGCCGATCAAAGCCGTTGCCAGCGTCGGCTATGCTACCGAATATTGGGGCACCGACCTGACCTTCATCGGCGTCCAAGGTGTGTCTGACAAATCGGATGCGACCTTCAAGGCGCCCGGCTATGGGATCGTGGATGTCAGCGCATGGTGGAAGCCTGAACAGGTGGATGGCCTGACCATCCGTGGCGGTGTCTACAACTTGTTTGACCGGACCTATTACGATTCAATCAACGTTCGATCGACAACCGTGACCAGCGCGACCGACTCCTACTTTTCGGAGCCAGGCAGGCACTTCAAGCTGTCAGTTGCCAAGCAGTTCTGAAACAGATTGCGCCGGCTTCTCTGACACCGGCGCAATCTTTCTTGCGCGTAGTCAAAACCTGGTTTAATCCCGCACTAACCCTAGGTCTTCAGCAACGATTTAAGCTCAATGATCAGGACCAGCAGATACCTTGGTTAAAAGCCGAGCTGAGTTATCTCAGGGATTTGCTGCAAAGGCTCGTACAGCCGATATTACCTGTATCGGATCTATAGGCTTGGCAAAGAACTTGGCGCGAACGGGCAATTGGATGCGTGCGCCATCGACTCTCGAAGCCGTTAGGACGATCTCGATAGGCGGCCATCGGTCTCTTATGGCTGCCGCGATCTTTACGCCGTCGACGCCTCTTGGCATGTCGAGGTCCATGTAGACGATGCGGATGTCCAAGCGCGTCTCCAGAATCGCGATCGCGTTCTCGACGCTGGTAGCCTCAACCACCCCAAAACCGTCATCCTCGAGCATGTCGACGATATCGATGCGAAGAACCGGCTCGTCCTCGATGACAAGAACGATCGGTTTATTGGCCACTGGCCTTGGTCTGGAACTGCTCGCCACTCGGGTCACGCCTGCTGCATCTGCGACAGCGATGCACTCATCGCAGCCTGGAAGCCCTCTGGTTCGTAACTGAGCTCGACGCCGCCTGTTCCAATCAAGCCCATACGAATGATGCGCGAGCCAAAACCGCGTCCGCTTGGTTGAGACGGCGCTGGACCACCGCGCTCACGCCAAACAAGGTGAAATTCATCCTCACCATCCCGAGGGTAGATCTCCCATTCGATCTCCACCCGGCCATGCGGCACCGACAGGGATCCGTACTTGACTGCGTTGGTGCCAAGTTCATGCAGCAGCAGCGACAGAGATAGTGTCGCTCTGGGCCCGATCTCGATGTTGCGTCCCGACAAAACGAAACGATTACCCGCTTCGAACACCTGAAGGACGGCATTGGCGACATCCTGCAAGCGCGCTGATGACCAGCTTTGCTGCATCAACACGTCATGGGCTTGCGACAAGGCGCGCAAACGCTGATTGAGAGCGTCAACGGCATCGCGCTCTGAAACAGACTTGAGCGTCTGGGTCGCGATTGCCTGAACCATCGCAAACGAGTTCTTCAAGCGGTGCGACAGCTCTCCATTGAGAACCCGCTGGGTTTCTTCGGCTTGAATGCGGGCGATGGCTGCGTGGGCTCGGTCGCCGATTTGCCGCACAAACTGCAGTTCGTCCATTGTCCAGCTGTGCGGCATACGGGCGTGCGCAAATACGATCAGAACAAGACGCCCGCCTTCCATGATGGGAAGGTTCAACAACGAACGCGTTTCAATGGCCGCGAAAGAAGTCAGGTTGTCGCGCGTTCTCGGGTCGGTTTGGACATCCTCGATCTCGACTGTTTCGCCGCGTTTCAGGTTGGCGATGTATGAACCGAACGAGCGGAAGTCGTGCTTTCCAGCCACGCTTGTGATGCCCGGCGCGCACCAGTCTACAGGTACATCAATTGTCTCCGATAGCTCATCAACCGGGCCGAAGCCGACGCGGTCAACGGCAAGCCCTGAAGCCACGCATTGGGCTGCCGCGAGCGTGATGTCAGGCACGTTGCGGACGTCCCTGAGCTTGTCACCGAGTTGCAGGAGCGCGGCTTGACGGCGCTCATGTGCCATGCGGTTGGTGACCTCCAGAAAGATCAAGGTGAAACGGTCGGAGCCGATCGGCTGCGCCACGCCATCGTACCAGCGATCAAGAATGCCGACTTGCCGGGTAAAACGCACCGTTTTGCCGGTTTCTACGACGTCGGCAATCTCGTTGACCCATTCATCCTCGATGCCTGGGAAAACGTCGCGGATGGTGCGTCCGACCGCGGTTTGCTGCGGCATGCCGACAAGATCGTACCAAGCGGCGTTGACCTCCTCGTAGCGCCAGTCGATGATTTTTCCCGTCGCATCCCTGATGACCCGTCCGAGAACAAAACCTTCCTGCAAGCTGGCAAAGAGGGTTCGCCACCGGCTCTCGGAGATACGAACCTCCATCTCCTTCTCGACCGTTCGTGCGATCGAGCGCAGGCGGCGCATGTCCGCGTCGGACCAGGAACGGGCTTTGCCGTCGATGGCTGCCAATGCACCGACCACTTCTCCATCGGGCAGGGTGAGCGGCACGCCCAGATAAGCGACCACACCGATGTCGCCAATGGCTTGATTGTGCTTCAGCAGAGTGTCGAGACGGGCATCGGGCACGACAAGCGGCGCGGCCCGGTCAACAACGTGCTGGCAGAACGAATGGGTCATCGGGGTCTCGCCCCGTTCGGCCCAGGGAGAGGGCAATCCACTATGTCCGGCAAAAACCTGCCTGTCCTCATCGACCAACGTCACAATGGCGACGGGAACGTCCAAGACGTCACGGACGTGGTCGGTCAAATGACCAAATTGCTCTCGCGCGGTTCGGTCAAGAAGACCGCTTTGGCGAAGCGCGCGAATGCGAGCGGACTTTTCTAGAACAACATCTGAATGAAGCATGCGGATGCACCGGGTAACGACTTCGCGCCGGCTCCCTCGGAAGCAGTGGCGCCAGCTTCTCTAGCGGATCAAACCAAGCTCGTCACGATGACAGACAATGACAAAGCGACGAGATTTGACCTCGCAGGTGCTGCGGACGACGAGGTCATCGAGGCAGCAGAGCTACAGTCTTTCAGTCCCGAAGGTAGACGTGATGAGACTGTAAGCCCTTCCTGGCGAGGTCTGCTGCCCATCCGACATAGGCGATCCCTCGCAAACATTCTACGAACCGCTACCTTGAGCAAACGGACGTGTTCGGCTGCTAAATGCGGCGGCGCATTCTGGAAGGTCCGCTCAACAATGTTACCCAAAGTATCAGTTAACAAATATTACGCGGGAGACTTTCCAAATCCTGTATTGAAGGCACAAAGAAGCAGGTGGAAGTGCCTGCATCCGGCAAGACAAAAACATTCGAATGTAGGAACACAAAACCTCGGAACAGTTCGGAGGATCCACGGTTGGGTTGACGGTCAGCCAGCGAGGTCGAGATGTCATCCAACCCTGCCAGCCCGCCGAACGGTGTCAGTCGACGCGGTTTTCTGAGCGGAAGCGCAACACTTGCAGTCGCAACACCTTTTGTCGCCCATGCCGCGGAACAGGCAGCGCCAGTGGCTGCGGCGAAAGATCCTCATGCCAAAGTCGACGTTGCGTTCAGCATCAACGGCAAGCCCTATCAGCTGGGGCTTGATGCGCGCACGTCTCTGCTTGATGCGCTGCGTGACCATGCTGGGCTGACCGGCACCAAGAAGGGCTGCGACCACGGTCAGTGTGGCGCCTGCAGCGTGCTCGTGGATGGCCGTCGCGTTCTTTCCTGCATGAGCTTTGCCGTCATGCAGGAGGGCGCCGAGATCACGACGATTGAAGGCCTGGCATCGACCGACGGCACGTTGCATCCCATGCAGCAGGCCTTTGTCGATCATGATGCGTTTCAGTGCGGCTATTGCACGCCCGGCCAGATCATGTCGGCAGTGGGCTGTGTTCAAGAAGGCCACGCGGAAAACGATGATGACATCCGCGAATATATGAGCGGTAATCTTTGTCGCTGCGCCGCCTATCCCAACATCGTCGCCGCCATTCGTCAGGCCCGCGACGACATGAAGGAGGGCTGAGATGCGCGCGTTTTCTTATGAACGGCCGTCCGATCTCCAGGCAGCGATCAAGGCAGCTGGCACGAGCCCCGATAATCAGCCGCCGACGCAGGCAGCCGCCCAGTTCATTGCCGGCGGTACCAACATGTCGGATTACATGAAGCTGAACGTCAATCGGCCCGAGCGGCTGATCGACCTGAACAAGCTGTCGGAGCCGGCGATGACGGCGATCCGTGTGGACGATGCCGGGCTTCATTTAGGCGCCCTGGTGCGGATGTCCGATGCCCAGGAGCACGAGGACGTCGTCCGCATGTTTCCGGTTATCTCCGACAGTTTGCGGCTCGCCGCGAGTGGCCAGATACGCAACATGGCGAGCCTCGGCGGCAATCTTCTCCAGCGCACCCGCTGTGAGTATTTCCGCGAAGTTTCTTGGCCGTGCAACAAGCGCGAACCTGGCGCGGGTTGTTCGGCGCTCGACGGCGTCAACCGACAGCATGCCGTGCTCGGCGGAAGCGAGGCCTGCATCGCGACCTATCACGGTGATTTCGCCCAAGCGCTGATTGCGCTCGATGCGGAAGTGGAAATTGCCCGTGCCAAAGGCAGCCGCCGTATGCCGTTTGCCGATCTGCACAAGCTGCCTCAGGACACGCCACAGATCGAAACCGCACTATCGCCCAGCGACATCATCGTGGCAATTCATGTGCCCTCCGGCCCGTGGAGGCGGTCACGCTATCTCAAGGTACGCGATCGAGAATCCTATGCCTTCGCACTGGCATCCGCTGCCGTCGCGCTGGACATGGATGGCGATACGGTGCGCGGCGCGCGCATCGCGCTCGGCGGCGTTGCGACCGTACCTTGGCGAGCTAAGTCGGCCGAAGAGATGCTCACCGGTCGAAAGCTCGACGAGGCTGCTGCGAAGGAAGCCGCTGACACAGCTTTCGCCGAAGCCAGTGGGCGCAAGCACAACGCCTACAAGATACCGCTCGGCAAGCAGACGCTGGTGCGTGCGCTGCTGGAAACCCAGGACATGAAGGTCTGACCATGAGCGATGCCGCCCCTCGGCCCAAGGAAAACATGGGCGAACCGTTCCCGCGCATCGACGCGCGCCTCAAGGTCACGGGCCAAGCGCCCTACCCTGCCGATGCGCCGATCGCCAACCTCGCTTACGGCACATTCGCCGTCAGTTCGATCGCGCGCGGCAAGATCAACGCCATCGACATCGAGCCTGCCAAAGCTGTGCCAGGCGTGCTTGCGGTGTTCACGCATCGCGAAATGGCCGGTCAGCTTGAACATCCGAAGTTCGGCAACGCCGCCGCGTCCTCCATCGCGCCGCTCGACACGACGGATATTCTCCATGATGGCCAGCCGCTTGCGCTGGTGATCGCCGAGACCTTCGAGGCGTCGCAGGAAGCCGCGCAGGCAATCCGCGTTGATTATGCCACCGAACAGCCCAGCGCCACCTTCGACGCACAAGGCACCGAGATAGTCGCTGCCAAGGAGGCCAGCGAGCAGTTCGAGGAAGATGTGGCCGCCGGCGACTTCGAAACGGCCTTCGCGGCAGCACCCGTAACGGTCGACCAGCGATACTCCACGCCCACCCAGCACCACAACCCGATCGAGCTGTTTTCGACGACCGCAGTCTGGGACGGCGACGGGCTGACCGTTCATGAACCCAGCCAGAACGTGACCGGTTGGAAGGTGGAACTCGCACGTCAACTGCGCATGGAACCGGAAAAAGTCCGGATTGTCAGCCGCTATATCGGCGGCGCTTTCGGCTCCAAAGGGCCGATGACATCGCGAACCGCCATCGTAGCCTGGGCTGCGAAAAACGTGGGCCAGCCTGTGCGCTGCGTGGTCAGCCGCGAACAGTCCTACATGACGCAGACCTACCGCGCTGAGACCCGCCACCACATCCGCATGGGCGCGGACCGTGATGGTCGCATCACCGCTTTTGCCCATGAAGGCTGGGAGGTCACTTCACGGCCGGATCCTTACGTGGTCGGCGGCACCTCCACTACCGGTCGCATGTATGATTACGGCTCGGTGCTGACCAAGGTGTCGATCGTGAAAGCTGATCGTAACACGCCTGGCTATATGCGGTCTCCGCCGGAAACGCCTTATGTCTATGCGCTGGAAAATGCCATGGACGAGATGGCAGTCGCGCTCAACATGGACCCTGTCGAGTTCCGGCGCGTGAACGATACGCAGGTCGAGCCCATCGGCAAGAAGCCGTTTTCCAGCCGTTCGCTGATGACGTGCTATGATCAGGCCGCCGAAGCCTTCGGCTGGAAGGAGCGCAATGCCGCTGTCGGGTCGATGCGCGACGGCGATTGGCTGATCGGCATGGGCTGCGCCACCGCTATCTATCCGACCAATGTCGCGCCTTGTACGGTGAGGTTGCGGCTGAACGCGGATGGCGGTCTTCGCCTTCAGTGTGGCTCCCATGAAATCGGCACAGGCGTGCGTACGATCGCGGCTCAGATGGCGTCCGAGCGGCTGGGCATCCCCATGGACAAGATCGAGGTGGAAATGGGCGACTCCAGCCTGCCGCCTGCACCTGTTTCCGGCGGATCCGTTTCCACGGCCAGCGTTTGTTCCGCAGTGATCAAGGGATGCGATTCCATTCGCGGCAAGCTGTTCGGCGCCGTGGCGTCGGCAGATGGACCGTTGAAGGGAGCCGAGCCTGCCACTCTCGACATGAAGGACGGCGCGGTCACGGCAAGGGACGGGCGCTCGATGCCCATGAAAGATGCCTTTGTCGCCATGAAGACCGGCGTGATCGAGGACTATGCCGAGTTCGCGCCGGACGGAGCGACACCGGAAGCCGTCTCCAAGCTTTATGGCGGGCAATCTGAGATGAAGGGCGGTGAGAAGGGCGAGAAGGTGAAATACGCCTTTGGTGCCGAGTTCGTGGAAGTGCGCATCAACACGCGCACGAGGGAAGTGCGCGTGCCACGCATCGTCGGCGCTTTTGCCGCCGGGCGCATCATGAACACGCGCACAGCCCGCAGTCAGCTTATGGGCGGCATGATCTGGGGCATCAGTTCAGCGCTGCATGAGGTGACCGAGATCGACCCCCGCGCCGCTCGCTACGTCAATCGCGATTTGCAGGATTATCTGGTGCCAGTGAACGCCGACATTCGTGACCTGCAGGTGATCCTCGTGCCGGAAGTCGACATGGACGTGAACCCTGCCGGGGTAAAAGGCCTGGGCGAATTGGGAAATGTCGGCACCGCCGCCGCCATCGCCAGTGCAGTCTATCACGCGACCGGCAAACGCATCCGCGACCTGCCCATACGGCTGGAGACCCTTCTTACATAGAGCCAACCAGCTTGCGTGATCAGCCATCAAAGCTGGCGTCGCGTCTTTCATCAGATGCAGCACCGGAACAAGTTGAAGCAAAATCTACGATCAGAACGTGATTTCAGCACCGGAACGTACCGACTGGGTGAAGTTGGAAGAGGGCAAGCAGATCAGACAGCCTACCACCGCTACTGGCGGAACCAGACTTGGCTAGGCCGCGTCGAACTCGACTCCAGTATCCGCCGACTGATCTTTGGCAGCACTGACGATCAGGTGCCGAAATGCGGCATCAGCCAGTTGCGGGTCAGAAGATCGAGCAGAGTCAGCGACAAGAGGATCGTCAGCCAGACGAGCCCCGCCAGAACTGCGAGCCGCACGGCCCAGCCTTCACGGCAAAAGCCCATGAAGAACCAGACGATCAGCAGCGCCTTAGCCATGGCGATGCCGAAGCTCACCGCCGGGCTGGCATGGCCGAGCGGCAGGAAACTGCCCGCGACGGTCAGCACCAGCAGTGCGAGCAGGCCAAGGTAAACAAAAGCGAGCGGGCGCAGTTCGCTCTTCATCTCAGCGCACCAGATACAATGCTGGAAACAGAAACACCCAAATAACGTCGACCAGGTGCCAATACAGCGTTGAAACCTCGATCGTGGTTGCCTGTCCGGGCATTCGCGTCGCGCGGGTAGCGATCCGCGCCGCGATGAACAGCAGAAGGCAGACGCCGATTGTCACGTGAACGGCGTGAAGACCGGTCGCCATCAGATACAGGTCCATGAACAGGCGCTTGGCCGGTTCGCTGAGCTTCGCATCGCCACCGGCCAGCGGGAAAAGGCCTTCGCCATATTCCAGCGTATATTCCCACCCCTTGAGGCCGAGAAAGACGAGGCCCATAACAGCGGTGACCACCAGCAGCCAGCCTGTCGCCTTCCCGTCGCCGGATCGCGCGGCGGCGGCCGCCAGTGCGGCGAACAGCGACGACGTCAGCAGCACCACTGTATTGCCGGTCGCGATCCAGATGTGGAGTTCGCGCGAGGTCTCGACAAAGATCTCCCGATGCGCCGCCTGATAGAAGATCAGCGCGGCGAAGAGGCCGCCGAACAACAGGATCTCGGTGGCGAGGAAGATCGTCATGCCGAACAGCGCGGCGCGCCGCTGCTGCTCCGGATCGGAAAACGGCTCCTCGACCGGGTCTGCGTGCGTCATGCCTCGCACTCCTTCTCGACCTCATAGTCGTAGGGTTCGCGCGTCACGATCGGGATCTGATCGAAATTGTGCTTGGGCGGCGGCGACGGCACGGTCCATTCCAAGCCGGTCGCTTCCCATGGATTGTCGCCAGCCGGTTTGCCGTAGCGCAGGGCATAGATGAGGTAGGCGAAGGGAAACAGATAGGCGAAGCCGAGGATAGTCGAACCGGCCGACGACAACACGTGCAGGACCTGAAACTGCGGGTCATACACATGGTAACGGCGGGGCATGCCGAGATAACCGAGGATGAACTGCGGGAAGAAGGTCAGGTTGAAGCCGAAGAAGATGAACAGCGCCGTCAAGCGACCCCAGCCGATCGAGAACATGCGCCCCGTCATCTTCGGCCACCAGAAATGCAGCGCGCCGAAAAAGGCCGAAACCGTGCCGCCCACCATGATGTAGTGGAAATGCGCGACCACGAAATAGGTGTCGTGGACATGCACGTCGAGCGCCAGCATCGCCAGGATCAGGCCGGTCAGACCGCCCACCACAAACAGGCCGATAAAGCCCATCGCGAACAGAAACGGCGGATCGAGCGAGATGTGGCCTTTCCAGAGCGTCGCGGTCCAGTTGTAGACCTTGATGCCGGAAGGCACCGCAACCACAAGGCTCAAGAAGGAAAATACCGCGCCGGCATACATCGACATGCCCGACACGAACATGTGGTGCGCCCAAACGAGGAAGCCGACGGCGGCGATGCCGAGTGACGAAAACACGATGAACCAGTAGCCGAACACCGGCTTGCGCGCCGCCGCCGCAACCAGCTCGCTGACCACCGCCATGGCCGGCAGCACCATGATGTAAACGGCCGGATGGCTGTAGAACCAGAACAGGTGCTGATACAGCAGCGGATCGCCGCCCAGCGCCGGATCGAAGATGCCGAGCCCGAACAGCCGCTCGGCCACGATCAGCGCCAGTGTGACGGTCAGCACGGGCGTGGCCAGAACCAGGATCACCGAGGTCGCGTAATGCGACCACACGAATAGGGGCAAGCGCCCCCAGGTCATGCCCGGCGCGCGCAGCGTGTGGATCGTCACGATGAAGTTGATGCCCGTCAGGATCGAGGAAAAGCCGACCACGAACACGGCTGCGGCGGCCATCACGACATTGCCGTTGGCGAACATGGACGACAGGGGCGTGTAGAAGGTCCAGCCCGTGTCGACGCCGCCGGCCAGCAGCACCCAGAGCGTAAAGAGCCCGCCGATCCAGTAGATGTACCAGCTTAGAAGGTTGAGCCGCGGAAAAGCGAGATCACGCGCGCCGATCATCAGCGGGATCAGGAAATTGCCGAACACGTTCGGGATCGACGGGATCAGGAAGAACCACACCATGATCACGCCATGCAGCGTAAAGGCGCGGTTGTAGCCTTCATTGCTCAGCACGTCGCCCTGCGGCGTGAGGAGGTCGGTGCGCATCAGCCCCGCTGCCATGCCACCGATAAAGAAAAAGAAGGTGACGGAGATCAGATACAAAAGTGCGATGCGCTTGTGGTCGGTGGTGAAGAACCAGGAGCGCAGCGTGTGGCCGGCACGTAAGTAAGACACGCGCTCGGAGCGCGTCTCGTTGATGGGCTCCTCGCCGGAAGCCACTTCCGAACTGCCGCGTCCCGTCACTGTTTCGCTCATGGCGCGGTGCCCTCAGGTGCCAAATTCTGCGGCGCCACCGCGCCGGCAGCCGCACCTTGCGGCATCACGGCCGATGGTCCCGCCAGCGACTGGATATAGGCGACAAGGCGGACCAGCCCTTCCTCGTCCACGACATCCTTGAAGGTCGGCATGATCGGCGGATAGCCGGCTGTCACCTGCGCGTTGGGCAGCAGGATGGAGTCACGGACATATTGCGCATCGGCCACCACCGTGGAGCCATCCGACAAGGCGACAGGCCGGCCGTACAAACCATGGAGCGATGGAGCGCGCCGGGTCGAGCCGCTTTCATGGCAACCGGAACAGCCGAGCGTACGGAACAGCCCAGCGCCTTGCGCGGCCAGCGTGTTGTCGGTGGCGAACTGGTCGAGCCATGCGGCGTAGTCCGCCTGCGTCTGCACAACCAGGCTGCCGCCCATCAGCGAATGGTCGGTGCCGCAGAATTCCGCGCAGGCAAGACGATAGGTGCCGGGCTTGTCGGCCGAAAACCAAAGGCTCGTATAACGCTCGGGCAACACGTCCTGCTTGATGCGCAGAGCCGGCAGGAACAGCGAATGGATCACGTCCTGCGAGATCATGTTCAACCGGATCGGCTCGCCGACCGGCACATGCAGCTCGTTGATCTCGCCCTGCCCGCCGGGATGCTGGAACTTCCACATCCAGCGCTTGGCGACCACCTGCACTTCCATGGCGTTGGCGGGCGGCTGGTGCAGGTCGAAGTAAAGGCCGGTCGACCAGACATAGAAAACGAGGATCAGAACGAATGGGATCAGCGCCCAGGACGTTTCAAGCCAGACATTACGGTTCATCGGGTGCTGACGGTCGGCCTTGTGGCCGCGCCGGTATTTCACCGCGAAGTAGACAATCAAAATGAAGACCGGCGCTGAAAGCGCGATGATCAGCCCGGTGAAGGCAAGGATCAGAAGATCCACGGAATGAGCATAATCCGACGCCTGCCCCGGCCAGATCTGGATGAAATCGCTCACTTGGCGTTATCCGTCTGCCGCCGTCGCTCGCGCAGCACGGCGATGCCAATGAAGCCGGCCAAGGCCACGACCATGCCGCTGCCGCCGATCCGCAGCATGGACCAGATCAGGGTACCATAGCGGCCGGTCACGGGGTCGTAATGGTAGCAAAGCAGCCGAACCGCATCGGTCCAGTTGCCGATCCTGCCTTCGCCCGCTTCGGTGAGCGCCAGCCGCAGATCGGTCGGACTTGGCGCCAATCCGTAAAGCCAGCGCGACAGCTTGCCGTCAGCCGTCAAAACGGCGGTGGCGGCGAGATGGGCATATTGATCGACTTGCGGGTTGAAGCTGTAGCGATAGCCCAGCGCATCGGTGACGGCATGGATGTCCGACTCGCTTCCGGTAAGACCGAAAACGCCGCCGGTTGCAGCCAGTTCGGGAAAGGCTTTGCTCCATTCGGCCAGTGAGCGCGCCGCCGCTTGCCGGTTCTCGCGCGGGTCGATGCCGAAGGCGATGAGGGTGAAGTCGCGTCCGGGGCGAAAGCCCTGCGCCTTGATCGCCTGCGCAACACCTTCAAGCGTCACGCCGCAGATGTTGGGGCAATCGTGCAGAACCGGAATGAGGATAAGCGGCTTGCCGGCGCCAATCTCGGCCAGCGTCACGGTACGGCCCGCCTGATCCACGAAGGGCGCATCATCAGGGATCTGCGTGCCGGAGCGGTTGTCGATGCCGGTTTCGACGAAGGGATCATAGGCCCATGCCGGCGATGCCGCGATCAGGAGCAGAAGGAGAGCAAGCATTTTCATCGGCCGCCCTCCTCGCCATCGGGCCAGCCCTGATCCGCGACCATCTCCATGGCACGGCTGATCGGCACCTGCGCGCGTTCATGCTCGCCGTCGGGCCAGCGATAGCGCGTGAGTTCGGCTGCCGCACGCGCATCAAGCGCGGGACGCTCACCCAAGGCCGATGTTTCCAGTTGCGGTCCGACCGGCTTGGGCTGCGCCGCCACCAAAGGCGGTACGTCCGGCTGCGTGCGGTTGCCGGCGAAATAGAACAAAAGGCCCATTACCAGTAGCGCGGAAACGCCGATGCCGGCCAGCAGGCCGAACATCGTGGCGAGAACGCCGCGCGCCGGGATCTGGTCAGGCTGCGCGGCGGGAACAGGCGTTGCCGCCTTCGATCCGTCGTGCGTCAGGTTCTGCATCTCCGCCTTGGCCGTGCTCATCGCGCGACCTCCTTCGCCCGAGCGGCAAGGCTCGTCAGAAGCGGAGCGGCAAGCAAGATCAGGCCAAAGAGCGACAACAGGGCCCAAGGC
>NZ_DAMBUH010000010.1:364-5492 GCF_032053605.1 Tianweitania sp. | reverse complement strand
AAGGCAGAACGGCGATGCCACGGCCGCCGGCCGGCGCGATCAGCCACAGCGTTTCCAGCCCATTGCCGAATAGAACGGCTGCCGACAGCCAGAACAACCAGCGGCGGCTTTGCCGGATCGGCGTGGCCAAGAGCAACAGAAGCGGCGCAAGCCGCAGGGCGGTGAACGCGACTTCCAGAAGGCTCCACAGGCCCGCGCCACGCTCCCCATACCAGCGCACACCGAAGGGCAGATTGTCGGACCAGGTGATGAAATACTGCATAAAGGCGAAATAGGCCCAGGCCAGCAGCGCGGCCATGAGCAGGCTGCCGAGGATTTCCGGCCGCTTCAGTTCCGCCCCTAAACTCACCGCCAGCATGATCGACACACACAGCGCCCCAAGGAATTGCACGGACATGCGGGTCAGCGAAAAGCCGGAAAAATGCGCTTCCGGATCAAGAAACAAATACCAGTCGACCGCGATGACCATGAACATGGCGGTGTAAAGCACGAGCGCCGCGATCGGCAGGGCCGGATTGTCCGAGCGACGCCGAACCAGCAGAAGGGCTGACACAGACGCGAAAAGCAGGAACAAAACCGCGCGAACAGCCCAGAACGGCAGCGTCATCCAGAGTTCCCGGAAGGCGCCTTTGTCTGAAGATGCCTGCCAGTCATAAAGCCAGGCGGCGCCGATCAGCACCGGCAAAAAGACCAGCGCCGCGAACGGCAGCAGTGCAGCGGTCGCGTTGGAAAAGCGCTCCAGCTCGTCATCCCACAGGCCCGGGATCAGCCGCATCATGGAAGCGAGAATGAGGCCACCGAAGGCGATGTCGGACAAGAAGCAGAAGCCGGTGAGCCAGCCCTGCAGCGCAGCTTCCGGCTGCAAGACCATGCCCACCATGGCTAAGGCCAGGCAGATCAGTCCAGCCAAGAGGCCAAGGCGGCTGCGCGGGGTAGCAGGGAATGCCGCGATGCTAGCCGCCATGATCGGCCCCCAGGGCGTCGCGATCGGCAGTGCTCAGCTGCGCGGCGGGAGCGTTCCGGCTCGTTTGCAAAGCGCGGATATAGGCGGCAATCGCCCAACGGTCCGCCGGCTCGACGCGGTCGGCATAGGAATACATCACACCGTGACCATGGGTGATGACATCCACGAAATACCGGCTCGGCGCGTCCACCAGACTTTGTTCGTGAAAGCTCGGCGGCTGCGGAAAGCCGCGCGCCGGAACAGTGCCGTGGCCATCGCCGGCCGCATCATGGCAGGGCACGCAGTTGATCGCGTAACGCTCCTGCCCCCGCTGTAGAAGCGCAGTACTCATCGCCGGACGGGTGCTCAGGGCTTGGTCGCGCTGCGGCTGATCCTGCGCCACGGTGCCTTCGGGCGGCGCCTGCAGCACCTTGCCATCGGCAAACAGCGCGCTCGGCTCCGCATTGTCATAGCGCGGCTGGCTGCCCATTTCGTTGCAGCCGGCGAGCAGGACAACCATCAAGCACAGGAGAAGCGGCCGGCTCATTCCGGCTCCTCCGTATTGCGCAGCGTCTCGACCTGGGTCGCCCCGAGCTTCTTCAGAAAGCCGCTCGATTCCTCCTCATGGAAACGCGCATCATTGCCGAACACGACCAGGAAAAACCGGTCCTCGGCATGAAAACCGAAGCGCTCGGCCTCGAACACCGGGTGATGCAAACGCGGCAGGCGGTTCAGCACGAGCATGCCTAGAATGCCCGCCAGCACCGCGCCCAGAACCATCATCTCGAAGGTAATCAGCATGAAGGCCTGCGGCGCGACCAGCGGCCGATTGCCGACCGGGATCGGATAAGCGTGGTTGGTATAAACCTGCATGAGATAGCCCGCCGCAGCACCAACGATGCCGCCCCCCAACGTCAGCCAGGGAACGCGATTGTCGTTGAGCTCCAGCGCTTCGGTCAAACCGAGCATGGGAAAGGGCGTATAAGCGTCGAGACTGCGATAGCCGTCCTTCCGCGCCGCCTTGGCGGCCTCGATCAGGTCCTCGCCGGACGAGAACTCGGCCAAAACGCCAAAGGTCTCGATATGGGCGCCCGGCTCAATCACCCTGGCGCTCCCCTTGATCCTCGAACTGCGCTTCCTTGATCTCGAATGCCGAAATGGCCGGGAAAAAGCGGATGAAAAGAAGGAAAGGCAGGAGAAAAACGCCGCCGATCATGCCTATGAACAGCGACCATTCCCAGAAACTCGGCGCATAGGAGCCATAGGAGGACACGAGGTAATCCCGGTAGAGCGTGGTCACGAGCAGCATATACCGCTCCAGCCACATGCCGACCGTGACGCAAAGGCCGATCAGCAATAGCGCAACCGGAAAGATCCGCATCCGCTTCCACCACAAAAGCTGCAAGGGCAGGAAGTTCAGGATCACCGCGCCCCAATAGCTCCACGCATAGGCGCCGGAAAAGCGGTCGAACAGCGTTTGCAGGTCCTGTTTCTCGCCGGAATACAGCGCATCGAAGATTTCCGCGAAATAGCCGAAGGCGGTCATCAAACCGCAGGCGAGCAGGAGTTGGCCGAGAAGATCGAGATGACGGTCGGTCACGATCTCCTCCAGGCGGAACGCAAAGCGCAGCACCACCGCGATCATCGACACCACGGCAAAGCCGGAAAAGGCCGCGCCCAGCACGAAGTAAGGAGGAAAAACAGTGGAGGTCCAGCCGGGAATGGGTCCGGCCGCAAACAGCAGCGAAATTTCGGAATGCACCGAAACAACGAGCGGTACGGCGATCGCCGCTGTCAGCCGGTAGCTCTGGTTCCACCGCGCCCAATGCCTCGCCGAACCGCGCCACCCCAGCGCCAGGATGCCGTAAAACACCTGCCCTCGCCGGCGCTTGGCGCGGTCGCGCATGGTGGCGAGGTCCGGCACCAGGCCGATATACCAGAACAGGAAGGACACGATGAGGTAGGTGAGGACCGCAAAGAAGTCCCAGGTCAGCGGGCTCTTGAACTGCGGCCACAGATCCATCGTGTTCGGATAAGGCGCCATCCAGTAGAAGCGCCAGAAGCGGCCGAGATGCAGGATCGGATACAGGCCCGCGCAGATCACGGCCACCAGCGTCATCGCTTCGGCAAAGCGGTTCAGAGCATTGCGCCAATGCTCGTTGAGCAGAAGCAGCATGGCCGAAATCAGCGTGCCGGCATGGCCGATGCCGACAAAGAAGATGTAGTTGGAAATCGCCAGACCCCAGTTCACCGGGATCGTGTTGCCCCAAACACCGACGCCGTTGCGAAACAGAATGACGACGGAAACCAGGAACAAAGCAAGGAAGCACAGGCAGATGAGGAAGCACAGGTCCCACACCCATTTGCCGGGATAGCGCGTGGGAATGCGCATGATCTGGCGGGTGACACGCGAACCCTCCGCGCGCCGCTGGCTGCCGGAATGATCGACCGCCTCGCTCATGCACCCTTCGCCTCGTCATCGAGGATGCGCGCCAGATAGGTCGTGCGCGGCCGCGTGTTCACCTCTTCCAGAAGCGCATAATCGCGCGCCTCGGCCTTGCGCCGCGACACTGCGGACTGCTTGTCCATGACATTGCCGAAGGTGATGGCAGTGGTCGGGCACGCCGCCTGACAGGCAGTGACAACCTCTCCCTCGGCGATCTCGCGACCTTCCTTCTTGGCCTGAATGCGCGCGCCTTCGATGCGCTGAATGCAATAGGTGCATTTTTCCATCACACCGCGCTGGCGCACCGTCACTTCCGGGTTGCGCATCGCCTTCACCGATTCCGCATCGCCTTGCGTGAAGTCGAACCAGTTGAAGCGCCGAACCTTGTAGGGGCAGTAAGACGAGCAGGTGCGCGTGCCGATGCAGCGATTGTAGACCTGCAAGTTTAAGCCATCAGTGCTGTGCACGGTCGCATTCACCGGACAGCCCATTTCGCAGGGTGCCTGTTCGCAATGCATGCAGGGCACCGGCTGAAACGCCATGTCGGGATCGTCGGGATCGCCCTCGTAATAGTGGTCGATCCGCAACCAGTGCATTTCCCGCCCCTGCGCAACGAGATCCTTGCCGACCACCGGAATGTTGTTCTCGGACTGACACGCGGTCACGCACGCGTTGCAACCGATGCAAAGGTCGAGATCGATCGCCATGCCCCAGGACGGCGACGAGGCTTCCAAGTCGGGATAAAAGCTGGGCTGCTCCTTTTTCAGCGGCTCCAGCGTGGCCAACTCCGCACGCTGAACCTTGCGCACGAAATCGAAGCCATCCATCGCATGCTGCGGCTGCGTGGTGGCGACGGTCTGCTTTTCACCGGTTGCGTCCAGCGTGATGCCCGCAATCTGCCAAAGCGCGTCGGCGCGGCGCAGACGGTAGGCATCGAAGCCGAGCCCGTCCGCGAGCCCGCTCTGCTTGCCGTAACCGAGGTGAACAACAACCGTGTCGCGCGCCTGGCCCGGCACGATCCAGATCGAGCCCTCGACACCGGCTGCACCCGCCGAAACCCGCACCACATCGCCATTCGTCCACTGCCGCTCGGCCGCAAGCGCCGGGCTGACCAGCACGGCATTGCCCCAGCAGATTTTGGTGATTGGCTTCGGCAGTTCCTGCAGCCAGGCATTTTCCGAAAAGCGCCCGTCGAAGATGGTGGGGTCAGGCCGGATCAACAGGGTCAAGCCGCCACCCTGCTCCTGCATATCACCAAGCTCAATCACGCGACTGACGACCGGCGGCACGTTCGGGCGCGGTGCACTACCGGCCATGAAGCCATCCAGCAGCGCCGTTTTCCAGTTCGCATCGAAGTCGATGCCCCAATCCGGCAGCCAGGTCTTGCGCACGACCTCCTGATCGCCGACGCCAGTCAGCCGCCCGCCGAGATTTTCCAGCACCGTGTGGATCGAGCGCACCGACCAGAACGGCTTCACCAGCGGTTGGACAATCGAGACCATGCCATCAACGGCGCGCAGATCGGTCCAGCTTTCCAGCTCGTGCTGCCACGGCAGGTGCCAATGGCAGCGCTCCGTTGTCGCGTCGATATGCAGACCGGCATGGATGCGCAGTTCGATCCGGTCCATCGCTTCGGCAAAGGCCAGATCGCTTGGCGCCGTCGCCACGGGATCGCAGCCGAGGATCGCCACCGTGGACACGCGACCCTCGCGCATATCCTCTACCAGCGCCTCAAGCGA
>NZ_DAMBUH010000010.1:0-354 GCF_032053605.1 Tianweitania sp. | reverse complement strand
CGGCGGGATGGCCGCAACCGGCGTCGTGAAAGCGATGGTCTGGCCGAGATTGCCGAGCCGCTCATTGATGAGCAGCGCCAGCGCCTGAAGCTCGGGCGCCAGATGCGTGCCGACGCTCACCAAAGCCCGTCCGCGATGTGCCTGCAGCCGCTCAGCCGCCGCTTCAATCCAGCGTTTTTCCTGATCCGACAGCGGCGACGGCGAGCCTGTCTGAACCCCCACCGCATCCGCCAACGCGGCAACGAGCACCGCGATGCGAGCCGGCGCTGCAATCAGGCGATCACTTGCCGCGATGCCGGTCAGGCTCGGCGTCGGCTCGGCCACAAGAAGGAGGCTTGCGCCCTCGCCCCGCTG
>NZ_DAMBUH010000009.1:0-66078 GCF_032053605.1 Tianweitania sp. | reverse complement strand
GCTTGGCGGCGTGGCGCACAAGCCGTGGCGGGCGTGGAAGGCGGAGGAGGTTCTGCGCGGCCAACCTGCGTCGCAGGCGACCTTCCAGGCGGCGGCCGAAGCGGAACTCGCCGATGCGACTCCGTTGCGCGACAATGGTTTCAAGATCGAACTGGCCAAGCGGACGATCATCGCCGTTCTCGGCGACCTGTCGGGAGTATCGACATGAGCATCATCGAACAGGCCAAGCAGGCTGCCCAGGGGGTGGCGCAAACCGTGGTGCAGAAGGCTGTCGAGCTAGCGCCTGAAAGATGGCTGCCGGGCGGCAAGCCGGATCCGCTGATCCACCAGAAGCACGGGCTGATCGGCAAACCGGTTTCGCGCATTGACGGCCCGCTCAAGGTGCAGGGCAAGGCGCCGTTTGCCGCCGAGTTCCCGATGGAAGGGCTGACCTATGCTGCCGTGGCCTTCAGCACCGTGCCAAAGGGACGGATCGCAAGCCTGGACACGAGCGAGGCGGAAGCAGCACCCGGCGTCGTGCTGGTGATGACCTATCGCAACGCGCCGCGCATGAAGGCGATGCCGGTGTTCATGTCGGAAGCCAAGGCTGCGGGCGGCGACAACCTGCCGGTAATGCAGGATGATCGCATTCACTGGAACGGGCAGCCCGTGGCGCTGGTGCTGGCCGAAACGCAGGAACAGGCCGATCACGCCAAAACGCTGATCCGCCTGACCTATGAAGCAGAGCCCGCTACCACCAGCTTTGCCGAAGCAAAGGCGCAAGGGACGCATCCCGGCCTGTTCATGGGATCGCCCATGAAGCAGGAGATCGGCGATGCGGAAGCCGCTCTCGCCGCCGCGCCGGTCAAGGTGGACGTCACCTATACGACGCCGCGTCACAGCCATAATCCAATCGAGCCGCATGCGGCCACGATCGTCTGGCAGGGCGACGACCTCGTTGTGCACGACGCTTCGCAGGCGGTGACGCATACCGCATGGTCGCTGGGCAACGTTTTCGGCATCGAAGAAGCCCAGGTGCATGTCACGTCCCCTTATGTCGGCGGCGGCTTCGGCTCCAAGACGCTGTGGCAGCATCAGGTGCTTGGCGCGGCTGCGGCAAAGCTTGCCGGACGGCCGGTGCGTATCGCCCTTTCACGCGAAGGTGTTTACCGCATGATAGGCGGGCGCACGCTGACAGAGCAGCGTCTTGCGATCGGCGCCACGAAGGACGGGCGTTTCGAGGCGATCATCCACACCGGAACGGCGCCGATGACGCATCACAACGCCATGCCCGAGCCGTTCATCCTGGCAACGAAGTCGGCTTATGCGGCGCGCAACTTCAAGCTCGATGTGGAAGTCACCTATCTCGACATGTTGGCCAACACTTTCATGCGGGCGCCGGGCGAATCCGTCGGCACCTTTGCCCTGGAAAGTGCGGTGGACGAAATTGCGGTGGCACTAGGCATGGACCCGGTGGAACTCCGCGCGGTAAACGAGCCGGAGAAGGATCCGACCGACAACAAGCCGTTCTCGTCGCGCAACATCGTGGAAGCCTATCGCACGGGTGCCGAGCGGTTTGGCTGGTCGAAGCGCAACCCGGTGCCTGGCTCCGTGCGCGACGGTGAGTGGCAGGTCGGCATGGGCGTCGCGACCTCGACCTATCCTTACCATCGCATGCCCGGCGGTGCGGCCAAGCTGACGCTGACTCGCGACGGACGCATGCAGGTGGAGATCGCCGCGCATGAAATGGGCATGGGCACTTCTACGGCGCAAACGCAGGTCACGGCTGAGCGCTTTGGGCTGGAGCTCGATCAGGTCAGCTTCGCTTATGGCGACTCCTTCCTGCCGGGACAGGTGCTGGCCGGTGGGTCGCAGCAAACGGCCTCCATCGGAGCCTCGGTTGTGGCGGCACAGCATGCGCTTGTGGCGGAACTGCTGAAGCTTGCCGGCAACGACTCTCCCTTGGCCGGCCTCAGGGCCGACGAAGTCGGTGGCTTTGCCGGCGGTCTCGCCAAGCTCGACGACACAGGCCGGCACGAGACCTACACTTCCATCCTGTCGCGCGCTCAGCGTGACGAGGTGTCGGTGGTGGGAAGCGCTCCGCCGCCGCTGGAAACCATGCATTGGTCAATGCATTCCTGGGGCGCGATGTTCTGCGAAGTGCGGGTCAACAGCGTGACCGGCGAAGTCCGCGTCAGCCGCTTCCTGGGTTCGTTTGATTGCGGCCGCATCCTCAACGCGAAGACGGCGGCGAGCCAGTTCCGCGGCGGCATCATCATGGGGCTCGGCATGGCGCTGATGGAAGAAACGCAGTTCGACGAGCGATCGGGCCGCGTCATGAATCCGAGCCTTGCCGAATACCATGTGCCGGTGCATCTGGACGTGCCCGAGATCGAGGTGATGTGGACCGACATCGCCGATCCGCATGCTCCTATGGGTGCTCGCGGCATTGGCGAAATCGGTATTACCGGCGTGGGTGCCGCCGTCGCCAACGCGATCTACAACGCCACCGGCAAGCGTATCCGCGATCTGCCGATTACGCTCGACAAGCTGATGTGAGTGTATAGGAAGGCGCGGCAACGCGCCTTCCGTTCGTTCTCTCGAAGATTATGGCGTTCACTTGCCGATGAAAACCGCAAGCTCGTCCGGCGTGCCTTTGGGAAAGGCCTGCTTCAAGTAATCCAGGAAGGCCGAGACGCGGGCGCTCAAAAGGCGTCGTGAGGGGTAGAGAGTCCACAACACGATCTCGGGGCCCTCAACATCGCCCCAATGAACGAGCGTGCTGTCTGCGAAATCGTGACTCACCAGCGAAACGGGAAGCCGGCCGGCACCGACGCCGGCGCGCACCGCATCGCGCACCATGATGAGGGAGGACAGGGCGAGAACCGGCTCGACCGTGATGGATGAACGGCCAGCAGGCGTCGTCACATCCCAGGCCAGCCGGTCGGATGCGGAGCGCACGACTGCGGGAACAGCCGTGCCGTCCACCGCGCGGACAAGGTCGGGACTAGCCACGACTACCAGCCGATCGCGCAGGAAGGCACGTCCAACCAGGCTGTCGTCAGGGTCCGGGTTGACCCGGATCACCAGGTCGAAGCCTTCCTCGATCATGTCGACAGACCGGTCTTCGGTCGAGATTTCCAGGCGAACTTCCGGATATCTGAGAGCAAAACCGGCGGCGATCTTGCCCATTGCGGTTTGAGAAAACAGTAAAGGGGCACTGATCCGCAGCCGGCCTCGTGGTTTTTCACCGCCAGAGGCAATCGCCGCTGTTGTTTCTTCCAGCTCGGTCAGCAACCGGCCCGCCCGCTCGAACAGCGCGCGTCCTTCTTGCGTCAGTTTCAGATCACGCCCGCCGCGCTCGAACAGGCGCAGGTCAAGTTCGGCCTCTAGCTCGGCGACGCGGCGAGACAGCGTCGCTTTGGGGCGTTCAGCAGCGCGGGCAGCGCGTCCAAAACCGCCGTTGCGAGCCACGAGAATGAAATCGGCGAGGGCGAGCAGATCCATCAGTGTTCCACCAGTGAGACGGCAGGTCTAGATTTAGCGTCTATTGGTTGGAATGTGGATCGCTAAGTTTGGGGTGTCACCTTAACCCAAACCGGAGTGATCCCAATGACCATCCTCGTTACCGGCGCCAGCGGCAATATCGGCAGCCAAGTCGTTGACCACCTCATCAAGCGCGGAGCCGATGTCCGCGCTTTCGTCCGCGATCCATCGAAAGCAAAGTTTGCAGCGGACGTTTCCGTTGTTCAGGGCGACCTTCTCGACGTCGACTCCCTGCGGGAAGCCTATGCCGGCGTGTCCACGCTTTTTTTGCTCAACGCCGTGGTGCCCGATGAATTCACCCAGGCGCTGATCGCGCTCAACGTCGCCCATGAAGCGGGCATCGAGCGGATCGTGTATTTGTCGGTGATCCATGGCGATCGCTACGTGAACGTGCCCCATTTCGCCGGCAAGTTCGCGGTGGAGCGCATGATCGAGCAGATGGGGCTCCATGCGACCATCCTGCGCCCCGCTTACTTCATGAACAACGAGTTCATGATCAAGGATGCGATCCAGAGTTATGGCATCTACCCCATGCCGATCGGCAGCAAGGGCCTGGCAATGGTGGATGCGAGCGACATTGCCGAGGTCGCTGCCATCGAACTGATCCGCCGCGAACAATCGCCCGTCGCTCTTCCGCTCGACCGGATCAACCTTGTCGGGCCGGACACGCTGACCGGCGCCGATGCCGCCGCCATCTGGTCGGACGTGCTCGGCCGGCAGATCAGCTATCCGGGCGAGGATTTCGCCGGTTTCGAACAGACATTGCGGCAGTTCATGCCGCCTTGGATGGCGCATGACATGCGCCTGATGGGCCAGCGCTTCATCAGCGAAGGCATGGTGCCCGATGCCGGCGATGTCGACCGGCTGACCACGCTGCTGGGCTGCCCGCTGCGCTCTTACCGCGACTTCGTCACCCAGATTGCTGCCTCGGCCTGAGTGCCAAGCAGACGACAAACCCCAACAAAAAGGACTTTTATCATGATCTATTCAACCGCGACCGTTCCGGTGAACCCGGAAGGCGAGACACCGTTGACCCGCGCGCAGGCATGGGCCGGCCTGGAACGCAAAGCCCGCGACGCCCGCTTGTTTTTGCCCGAGGGTCTGTGCACCCGCTGCGATGTCGTTGAAGCAAGCGCTACCCATTTCGTGCGCGAAGCTACCATCGGCGGCACGGACTTACGCGAAATCATCACGCTGGAGCCTGAAAGCAAGGTCACCTTCTTCCAGGCAACCGGGGCGCGCGAGGGTGCCATCGTCAATGAGCTGTTCGAAGATGAAAGCGGCGCGCTGCAGCTGCGCTTCTACTGCTACCTCGGCTTGCGCGGCAAACAGCCGGGCGGCGCGGAAGAACAGGCCGAGCAGGAGCAATTCGACAGCGACAGTGGTTACAAGGCTGCGCTGATGTCGACGCTGAAGCGGACGCGCGCCTTGCTGGCGGAGGGACGGCTCTGAAGGAGACTGGATAAGCGGATGCTAGCCGATCGCTTATGGTCGGCTGGCGAAAGCGCGTGCCATTGACAACAATGCCTTCCTGGTTATTCTGTTATAAAAGTTGCTATAACATAATAGTGGAATACCACTCGGGAGAGCATCATGAAACTGAAACACGCATTACTGGCAACAATCGCGCTTGTCGCGATGCCAGGTTACCTGATGGCGCAGGAAAAAGGCGGCGTCATCAACGTTGCTACGGTTGGCGAGCCACCAACGCTCGATCCTATGACCTCGACGGCCGATCTGGTCGGCATTGTCACGCAGCACATCTTTGAAACGCTTTATACGTTTGACGCGAAGTGGAATGTCACACCGCTACTGGCGGAAAGCCTGCCGGAGATTTCCGCGGACGGCAAAACTTACACGATCAAGCTGCGCGACGGCATCAAGTTTCATGATGGCAGCGACATGACGTCGGAAGACGTCGTGGCTTCGCTCAATCGCTGGACTAAGCTCGCATCGCGCGGCAAGCAGGCCGCTGAGTTCATCGAGACGATCACGGCCACCGACCCGGCGACAGTCACCATTCAGTTGAAGCAGTCCTACGCGCCGCTTGCTTCGCTTCTCGCCTTCAACAACTCTGCCGCGATCATTCTTCCTGCCGAAAAGCAGGCCGATGTGATGACGGATTTCGTCGGCACCGGCCCCTACACTTTGAAGGAGCGGAAGGCGGATCAGTATATCCAGCTCCAGCGCTTCGACGGCTACAAGTCGCGTGAGGGTGAAAGCGACGGATATGGCGGCGCGCGGCATCAGTATCTCGACGAGATCCGCTTCGTGCCGGTGCCCGATCCCAATACCCGCGTCGAAGCGGCCGTTTCCGGCCAGTACGACTATATCGATGCGCTGCCGGTTGAATCCTTCGACAGGCTGAAGTCTGCCCAGGCGACCCAGCCGCTGGTGCTGAAGCCGTTCGGATATCCGATCTTTGTCTTCAACACGGCTGAGGGCAACGTCAAGAATGTGGAGATCCGCCGCGCAATCCGCCAGGCGCTCAGCATGGAAGACATGCTCGCGGCCGCTTTCGGCAGCACCGATTTCTATGCGCTGGACGGCAACATCTATCCGAGCAACTTCGCGTGGAGCACGGATGCCGGCGTTGAAGGCAACTACAATATCGCCGATCCTGAAGGCGCGAAGGAAGCAGCGACCGCCGCTGGTTACGACGGCAAGCCGATCCGTATCCTGACGAGCCGCCAGTACGAGTTCCACTACAAGATGGCGCAGGTCGCCGCCGAGTATCTGAAGCTCGCCGGCTTTGCGGTGGATCTGCAGGTCGTGGACTGGGCGACGCTGACGCAACGCCGCGCCGATAAGGGTCTTTGGGACATCTACATCACCCACAGCCCGTTCCTGCCGGAGCCGGCGCTGATCGGGTCCCTGTCTCCGAGCTCGCCCGGCTGGTGGAATACGCCAGCGCGCAACGCAGCTGTTGCGGCTTTCTCGTCGGAAGTTGATCCGGAAAAGCGCTTGAAGCTTTGGGCCGACGTTCAAAAAACCATGTATGACGAAGTTCCCTACATGAAGATCGGTGACTTCAACGGCGTTTCTTCCAAGTCGACGAAGCTGGAAGGCGTGGAAGCCTCGCCGTGGCCTTATTTCTGGAACGCGTCGGTAACGAAGTAATCTGAGGCGCGAAGACGCGGTGGGCCATCGCTGCCTGCCGCATCCCTGCCCAATCCCGTCCTTCAAGGACCAAGAAGCCGAACTGAATGATCCGTTATATTCTTCAGCGTCTTGCCGGCATGATCGTCGTGATGTTTCTCGTCGTGACGATCGTCTTCGTCATCGTGCGCGTCACGCCGGGCGATCCGGCAGCCGTCATGCTCGGGCCGGACGCCACGCCCCAGGACATCGCGGAACTGCGCACACGGCTTGGTCTCGACCAGTCGATTATTGCTCAATACGTGTTCTACATTGGGCAGCTGTTTAGGGGAGACCTCGGACAGTCGATCTTCCTCAACATGCCCGTCACGTCGGCGCTGCTCGACCGCGCGGAACCGACCTTCTTTCTGACGATCTTTTCGCTGGTGATCGCCAGCGTCATCGCCTTGCCGATCGGCATCTATGCCGCTTACCGGCGCGGCTCGTTTGTGGACCAGGCATCGACCACGATCGCGATGCTGGCCGCCAGCATACCGAGCTTCTGGCTTGGTTTGATCCTGATGCAGTTCTTTGCGGTGCGTTTCAACATCTTCCCGGTGTCGGGTTACGGCGGTCCGGGCGCGTCCTTTGGGGAGCGCATGTACCATCTGACCCTGCCAGCCTTTGCACTCGGCCTCGTGTCCTCTGCGCTGATCCTGCGCTTCACGCGCGCTTCGATGCTGGACGTGCTTGGCGACGATTACATTCGCACCGCGCGTGCCAAGGGTGTGGTTGAGCGGCGCGTGGTGCTGAAGCACGCCTTGAAAAATGCGCTTATCCCGATCCTCACCGTGCTCGGCCTCACCGCCGCGGTGCTGGTTTCGGGCGCGGTCGTCACCGAAACCGTGTTCGGTCTGCCGGGCGTCGGCAATCTCGTGGTCTCGGCCGTTTTGCGGCGCGATTATCCAGTTATTCAGGGAGCATTGCTGGTGATCGCCGGCCTTTACGTCCTCATCAATTTTGCGATCGACATGCTTTATCTGGCTGTGGACCCGCGGGTGCGCTACTGATGACGGATCTCTCAGTCATACCCGCGGAACCCGCGCCTAGCGAACGGTCGAAGTTCCTGCGGCGCTTGTTGAAGCGTAAGACCGTCGCCGCCGGCCTGATCATCCTGCTGGTCTTCGTGCTTCTTGCCGCGCTTGCGCCGTGGATCGCACCTTACTCGCCATCCAAGCTGTCCATCGTCAACCGGTTGAAGCCGCCAAGCGAGTTGTTCTGGTTCGGTACGGACGAATTCGGCCGCGATGTCTTTTCACGCACGATCTATTCCGGCCGGCTGTCTTTGCTGGTGGGCGGTGCGGTGGTGGCCTTGTCGGCCGTGATCGGCATCACGCTCGGTCTGCTGGCCGGTTTCTTCAAGAGCCTCGACACGCCGATCGCCCGCCTGATCGACGCGATGATGGCATTTCCTGATATCCTCTTGGCGATCGCGCTTGTGGCGGCTCTTGGACCGTCACTGGTCACGGTGATCGTCGCGCTTTCGATCGTGTATTCGCCGCGTCTCGCCCGCATCGTGCGCGCCTCGACGCTGGTGATCCGCGAATTGCCCTATGTCGAGGCAGCGCAAGCGCTCGGGATTTCGACCTTCCACATTATGACGCGCCACGTTCTTCGCAACCTCGTGTCGCCGATCCTGGTGCAGAGTACGTTCCTGTTCGCCAGCGCCATGCTCGCCGAAGCCGGACTTTCCTTCCTTGGCCTCGGCGTCAGCCCGGAAATTCCCACCTGGGGAACCATGATTGCCGCCGGCCGCCAATATATCGGGCAGGCCGACTGGATGACCTACTTCCCCGGCTTTGCCACTATTCTCTCCGTTCTTTCGCTGCAGATGGTCGGCGACGGCTTGAGAGACATGCTCGATCCGAGACTTCGAAAGGACCTCTAGATGACAGGTGAAAAAGCGGGCAAGCCGCTCCTCCTCACCAATGTGAAGCCCATGGCCTTCGGCGACAAAGCTGGGGGCAGCGCATCCGATGGAACGACCGACATTCTGGTCGGCGCCGACGGCAAGATCTCGGCCATCGGTTCGCAGTTGGCAGCCCCCGGCGAGGTCGAGCGCGTTGATGGCAAGGGAGCCTGGATTTCGCCCGGCTGGATCGACCTGCATGTCCATATCTGGCATGGCGGCACGGATATCTCGATCCGCCCGTCGGAATGCGGTGCGGAGCGCGGCGTCACCACGCTGGTCGATGCGGGTTCGGCAGGCGAGGCCAATTTCCACGGCTTTCGCGAATACATCATTGAGCCCTCGAAGGAGCGCATCAAGGCGTTCCTGAACCTTGGTTCGATCGGTCTGGTGGCCTGTAACCGCGTGGCTGAGCTGCGCGACATCCGCGATATCGACCTCGATCGCATCCTTGAATGCTATGCTGAAAACAGCGAGCATATCGTCGGCATCAAGGTGCGCGCGAGCCATGTCATTACCGGCTCATGGGGCGTCACTCCGGTCAAGCTCGGCAAGAAGATCGCCAAGATCCTGAAAGTGCCGATGATGGTGCATGTCGGCGAGCCGCCGGCACTTTACGACGAGGTGCTGGAAATCCTCGGACCCGGCGACGTCGTCACCCATTGCTTCAACGGCAAGGCCGGGTCGAGCATCATGGAAGACGAGGACTTGTTCAACCTGGCCGAGCGTTGCGCCGGGGAGGGCATCCGCCTCGATATCGGTCACGGCGGAGCGTCGTTCTCTTTCAAGGTTGCGGAAGCGGCGATCGCGCGCGGCCTGATGCCCTGGTCGATCTCCAGCGACCTGCACGGCCACTCCATGAACTTCCCGGTTTGGGACCTCGCAACCACGATGTCCAAGCTCCTGTCGGTCGGCATGCCGTTCGACAAGGTGGTGGATGCCGTCACCCACGCACCGGCCGATGTTATCCGGCTGCCGATGGACAATCGGCTTTCGGTCGGCGATCGGGCCGACTTCACCATCTTCGATCTTATCGACGAGGATCTGGAGGCAACGGACTCCAACGGTGACGTGTCGCGGCTGAAGAAGGTTTTTGAACCGCGCTATTCGGTTATCGGGGCAGAAGCGATCACCGCCAGCCGGTACGTTCCCCGAGCCCGCAGGCTCGTCCGGCACAGCCATGGTTTGTCATGGCGGTAAGCCGGGATTCTAGAGACATCGCATGACAGAAGCTTATCTGAAAACTGAGCCAGCAGGGACGGTTGAAGCGGTGCAGGCGCCTGCGCAAACGCCCTCCGAGCGGCTGGCTGCACTGGGCATCACGCTTCCCGCTTCGCCGCCGCCGATTGCCAATTTCGTGACGCATGTGCGCGAAGGCAACATGCTGTATCTCTCGGGGCAGGGACCACGCGAGGCAGATGGCCATCTTTACACCGGTAAGGTCGGTGGTGATGTGAGCGTGGATCAGGCCTATCAGCATGCACGGCTGACGGGGATCAACCTGCTTGCGGTGATGCAGGAAACGCTGGGTGATCTGTCACGCGTCAAGCAGGTGGTGAAGCTGCTCGGCATGGTCAATGCCGTGCCGCTGTTTGAAGATCATCCGAAGGTGATCAACGGCTGCTCGGATCTGATGATCGAGGTGTTTGGCGAGGCAGGCCGGCATGCCCGCTCGGCTGTTGGCTTCGGCTCTCTGCCCGGCAACATCACCGTCGAGATCGAGGCGATCGTCTCGCTCAACGATTGAGGAGGTCCGTCGTGCGCCAACCCATCAGCTGTTCGATCCGCTGGGCGGACGCGCGCACATGGTCCGTATAATGGCTCTCGTCCGAAAGCACCTTCTGTTCCGGCAGAACGATCGAGATGGTGGCGATGCATTCGCCATCCCGGTCGCAGATCGGCGAAGCGATACAAGCGACGGAATAATCGGACTCGGCAACCTGGATCGACAGCCGCTCATTGAAGGCCTTGCCGGCTGCATCGGAAAGGGTGCGGGCGTTGATCTCGGCGCGGCCGGTGGGCGACGTGCGGGCGCAGCGCTTGAACAGCTCGATCCGCTCGTTCTCAGGCAGATGGCCGACGAGAAGCCGGCCCGACGCCGTCCAGTTGAGGGGAACGCGGGTTCCGACGCGCGAAGCAACCTGGAAATGGCTCAGACCTTCGGCCATCGCGAGAACGAGCATGTGGTCGCGGTCCCGGCCGCAGACCTGCACCGTTTCGCCGGCCGTGCGGCAAAGGTCATGCATTTCCTGCGTCGCTACGCTCATGAAATCGAGCGAGCGGGCATAGGCCAGGCCGTAGTGGTAGAGCCGCGCGCCGAGCCAGATCGAACCGTCCGGATTGCGGGCCAGCATGTTTTTTTCCACCAGATCGTCGATTATGACGTAAACAGTGGACAACGGCGCCTTGACCGCTTTCGCAATCGCGTAGGCTCCGGCCGGAGCGCCGGTCTCATAGAGATAGTCGATCACCTGCAACGCGCGGTTGATGCCGCTGACGCGCGAGCGCCGCGCGCTTTTCGGCTCGAAGTCTTCCACCGCAACGGCATCGTCAGGGAATGCCTGGGATGAGGGTCTGTCGTCCAACTCAACGGTCCTCGCAAGAAGTCGGAGCGTTATTGCATTATTATGGCATAACTGTCGATGGCATTTCGGTGCCAGCATTAGCTTTGGAGAACCAGAATGTCCGATGACATGCGCGCTCAGATCGGCCTCCGTCCGGTCATCAACGTGTCAGGCACGATGACCAGCCTTGGCGCCTCGATCGTCGTTCCCGAGGCTATCCAAGCCATGGCTGCGATCCTGCCGCAATTCGTGGAAATGAACGACCTTCAGCGCAAGGCAAGCGCCGTCATCGCGCGGCTGACGGGAGGCGAAGCAGGTTTCGTGACGGCATCCTGCTCAGCCGGCATCAGTCTGGCCGTGGCAGGCACGCTCACCGGCAACAATCTGCTGGCCATCGAAACGCTGCCGGATGTAGCACCGGAAAAGAACGAAGTGCTGGTGCAGATGGGCCATGTTGTGAGCTACGGCGCACCCGTGGACCAGTCGATCAGACTGGCAGGCGGCAAGGTCGTGCTGATTGGCCAGGCGACCTCAACGCACCGCTTCCACATGGAAAACGCCATTACTGAAAAGACGGCGGCGGCAGTCTATGTCATCTCGCATCACGTGGTCGATTACGGCCTGCTGAACCTGGTCGAGTTCGTCGAAATCGCCCATGCTAAGGGCGTGCCCGTCATCGTGGACGCGGCTTCGGAATATGACCTCAAGCTGTTCCTCGAGCAGGGCGCGGACATCGCTCTTTATTCCGGCCATAAATTCCTGGGTGGCCCGACCTCCGGCATCGTCGCGGGAAACAAGGATCTTGTCCGCAATGCCTTTCTGCAGAATATGGGCATAGGCCGCGGCATGAAAGTCGGCAAGGAAAGCGTATACGGCGTCATGGCCGCTTTGGAAGCCTGGGAAAAGCGGGATCATGCCGGCATCCGGGAGCGCGAAACCGGCTATCTCAACCTTTGGAAGGAAACGCTGGACGGTCGGCCGGGCGTCACGGCGCTGATCGAGCCCGATCCGACCAACAATCCGCTGGACCGCATGCGTGTGATCATCTCCGCGCCCGAAGCGCATATCACGGCGTGGGATCTTGCGGCGGCACTTCGCAGCGGCGAGCAGCCGGTGATCGTGCGCGACCACGAGGTGGAGCACCACTACTTCTATCTCGACCCATGCAACCTGCATCCCGGTCAGGAAACGATCGTCGCCGCCCGTTTAGCGGAAGAACTCGACAAAGCGCGGGCGTCAAACGAGATCATCGCGACCCCGATCGAACTTCTCAGCAAGCATCGCTTCGATGGCATGCTGCGCTGGCCGGACTAAGCCGCAGCCAAGCGGCAGGGATAGAAAGGGAACAATCATGGCTACCGCGCATGTCGAAGCCGTTCGATCCGCTCAGCCCGTTTTGTCCGTGGAGAACCTGACGACGTCCTTCAACGTCGACGGCAGATGGAAGCCGGTGGTGCGTGATATCTCCTTTACGGTCGCGCCAGGCGAGACGGTGGCGATCGTGGGCGAATCCGGATCCGGCAAGAGCGTCACGTCGCTGTCCATCATGCGGCTCTTGCAGGAAGGCACCAGCCGTATCGAAGGCAAGATCATGCTTGGCGGGCGCAACCTCCTGGCATTGTCCGAACACGAGATGCGACAGGTGCGCGGCAACGACGTCGCGATGATCTTTCAGGAGCCGATGACGAGCCTTAATCCGCTCTTCACCATCGGTGACCAGATCTCCGAAGCGCTTCTTTGCCATAAAGCGATGTCGGCGGCTGAGGCGAAGGCCGAGACCATCCGGCTGCTCGACAAAGTGCGCATTCCCTCGGCCGCTTCGCGTTTCGACGAGTATCCGCACCGGTTCTCCGGCGGCATGCGCCAGCGCGTCATGATCGCAATGGCGCTCGCCTCGAAGCCGAAACTCCTGATCGCGGATGAGCCGACAACAGCGCTTGACGTGACGATCCAGGGCCAGATCCTCGATCTCATCAAGATGCTGCAGGACGAGGAAGGAACATCGGTCCTGTTCATTACCCACGATATGGGCGTGGTGGCCGAAATCGCGGATCGCACCGTCGTGATGTATCGCGGCGAGCAGGTCGAAACCGGAGCCACGGCCGACATCTTCCATCGCGGTCAACATCCTTACACCCGAGCGCTGCTATCCGCCGTGCCGGTGCTCGGCTCGATGCAAAACTACCAGCGACCGCTGCGCTTTCCGGTGGTGGACAACGTGACCGGCCTGTCCGACACGCCGGCCGAGGTGGGTGACACGGTTTCCCGGGAACGACCGATTCTCGAGGTCAAGAACCTCACCAAGCGCTTCGCGATCCATTCCGGCCTGCTGAGCCGCCTGGTTGGGCGGGTGCATGCAGTGGAGAACGTGTCGTTTGACCTTCATGCCGGCGAAACGCTGTCGCTGGTCGGCGAATCCGGTTGCGGCAAGTCCACTACCGGCCGCGCGATCATGCGGCTGATCGAACCCACCTCGGGCTCGGTCACGGTTGAAGGACGCGACGTGCTTGCGCTGGACAAGCGGGAAATGCGCGAGATGCGTAAATCCGTGCAGATGATCTTCCAGGACCCTTATGCCTCGCTGAACCCGCGCATGACGGTGGGACAGGCGATTGCCGAACCCTACCTCGAACACAAGATGGGTACGGCAAAGCAGGCCAAGAATGTCGTTGCCGACATGCTGCGCAAGGTTGGCCTGACCCCCGATATGGCTGGCCGCTACCCGCACGAATTTTCCGGCGGTCAGCGCCAGCGCATCTGCATCGCGCGTGCTCTGGCTCTTGAACCGAAGGTGATCGTCGCCGATGAGAGCGTTTCGGCGCTCGACGTGTCGGTCAAGGCGCAGGTCATCAACCTCATGCTCGATCTGCAGCAGAGCCTGAACCTTGCCTTCCTGTTCATCAGCCATGACATGGCCGTGGTGGAACGGGTCAGCCACCGCGTCGCCGTCATGTATCTTGGCGAGATCGTCGAGATCGGCCCACGCGCTTCCGTGTTCGGCAATCCGCAGCACGACTATACGAAGAAGCTGATGGCGGCCGTTCCGGTGCCGGATCCGGATCGTCGGCGTGACAAGCGGGTGCCGATCGGCGATGAGTTGAAAAGCCCGATCCGGGCAGCCGACCATGTGCAGCCGATCCGGAAATATCGTACCATCTCGGACGGTCATCTGGTTGCTGTTTGATAACAGTTCGACTGAAGGGGAATACCTCGTGCAGCAGACATTGCTTTCCGTCGGCGAAGCCATGATCGAGATGTCGGCGGGCACGAGTGGGCAATGGCGCATGGGCTTTGCCGGCGACACGCTGAACACCGCCGCTCATGCCCGCGCCCATCTCGGCAGTGATTGGCGCGTGTCGTATTTCACGGCGCTCGGTAGGGATCGCTATTCGGCAGCATTGCGCGCGTTTATCGAAGAACGCGGCATCGAGACCGATCGGATCATGACGATCGATGATCGCCGGCCCGGGCTGTATTTCATTCATCAGGAAGATGGCGACCGGCATTTCACCTACTGGCGCGACCGTTCCGCAGCCCGCCTCCTCGCCTCGGATGCAACGGCGCTGCAAACAGCCTTCGCCGATGTCGCGATGATCTATGTCTCGGGCATCACCCTGGCGATTCTTGATGCTGCGGGACGTGAAGCGCTTTTTGCAGCACTTGAAACCGCGCGCAAAAGCGGCGCGCGCATTTGCTTCGATCCAAACATCCGCCCCGTTCTTTGGAGCGGTGAAGAGGAAATCCGGCAAACGCTTCAACACTTTGCTTCCGTCTGCGACATCGTCCTGCCGACTTATGGCGATGAGGCGGGGATCTTCAACGACAAGGACATTGCGGCGACACGCGACCGCTATCTCGGCTGGGGTGCGCGGGAGATCGTGGTCAAGAACGGATCAGAGGCAGCGCTTGCAAGCGCGGACGGGCAAGAGGTTTCCGTAGATCCGAAGCCTGTTTCTACGGTTGTCGATGCCACCGGCGCCGGCGACAGCTTCAATGGCGCCTACGTCGCAGCACGCATCCAGGGAGCGTCCTTGCAGGAAGCCGTGGAAAAGGCGCATCAGGTCGCAGCCATCTGCATCGGGCACCACGGCGCTTTGCCGAGCCGACAGACCGCTGACCTTTGATCACCTGATCTGGTCGGCCAATCCAACCAAGAATGCTCAGTGAATGAGCGTCTGGCACCCGATCAGGAAGCCTTTTCGCGCTTCTGTTCGTCCTGCGACTGCAGCAGTTTGGATAGTTCTACTTCGTTTACCGGCTTGGACATCAGGAAGCCTTGCAAGTCGTCGCAGCCGGCGCGTTGCAAGTGCTCTTCCTGTTCGATGGTTTCCACGCCTTCGGCCGTGGTTTTCAAGCCGGTTGCCTGTGCAAGCTTGATGATGGCTTCAACAATGGCCGCGTCGCTGCTGCCGGGCGTGCCCAGACCTTGCACAAAGCTCTTATCGACCTTGATGCGATCGACTGCCAGGCTTTGCAAACGGCTCAGGGAGGAGAAGCCGGTGCCGAAATCATCCAGCGCAATAAGAACGCCGAGTTCGCGAAGGGCCTCGATGTTGGCGGCACAAATCCCGTTTTCGTCGGTCAGGGTGCTTTCCGTCACCTCTAATTCGAGCTGGTGAGGATTGAGCCCCGTTGCCATCAGGATGTTGGCCACTTTCATCGGGTAAAGCGGGTTACGAAGTTCCACCACCGACACATTGACTGCGAGCTTGATCGCGCCCCAGCCGCGGGCGGCCTGACAGGCAGCGCGCAGAACACGATCTCCAAGCTGTTCCACCAGACCGGTATCTTCAGCAACGGGTATGAAAGCATCCGGAGTGATCCAGCCCCTGGTTGGATGGTGCCAGCGGGCAAGCGCTTCGACCCCGGTGATTCGGCGGGTGCCGGCGGAATACAAAGGCTGGAAGAGCACGACGATCTCGTCGTTTCCTTCCAAGGCAATGCGCAGATCATGCTCTACGGCGCGACGCTCCTGAACCAATGCGTCCATGGCTTGGCCGAAGATGGCATAGCGTCCACGGCCGCCACCTTTTGCATGATACAGGGCGATGTCGGCCTTGCGCAGAAGGTCGGTCCGAGTGGAGCCATGAAGCGGCGCGAGCGAAACGCCGATGCTGACGCCGACATTGATGTGGTTGCCGTCGATGTTGAACGGTTGGCTGACTGCGTCGATGATGCGCTCGCAAACACCTTCCACGAACTTGACGCTTTCCACATTCGTGAGCGCGATGGTGAACTCGTCGCCACCTACGCGGCCGATCAGATCGCGAGACCGAATGATCTTGTTCAGACGCTCGGCAAATTGCCGGATCAGCTCATCGCCTGTCGGATGACCCAGTGTGTCGTTCACATGCTTGAAGCGGTCAAGGTCGAGGTACAGCACAGCGATCAACTGGTCGGTCTTTTCGCGACCAAGCAGCAGGTCATCGAGCCCGTTGTTGAAGGTCAGCCTGTTGCCGACGCCCGTCAGAGTGTCGTGTAGGGCGAGATGGCGCACTTCCGCTTCGCTGGCCTGCAGCGTCACCGAGCGTTTGTGCAGGCGCATGATGAGGAAAGCCAGCACGGCTGCCGTGATGAGAAAGAGCAGCCCCAGCACAGGCGCCATGAAGGACATGACGGCAGAGCCGGGCCGGAAAGGCAACCAGATGAGATGGCCAACAGGCTGGCCTGCCTTGGACATCAACGGCTCGTCTGCTTCATGCGACGCCGTGTCGGAAGTCCAGCTGAAGCGGAGTCCATCGAACAGGTACTCGTCGCGAGTATCGTCGAGGAAGGTGCCGTCCAGGTAGCGCAAGGCGACATGCAGGTATTCTGTGCCCGGCTCCTGCCTGATTTCGCCAGAATCGGAAACAACGGGTTCGACGCTGATGATGGTGGGGTGGCCGTGAACGATCGCGAGATCGGTGATGCCGGGGCTTGGCGTGTGTTCGCCGGTGATGCTTTCGCCATCGAGGGTTTTAAGATCACGCCGCAACTGCGCCGTCAAAGGAAGAACCTGAGCGGATATGTCCGAAAAGGCGGGACCTGCAGGAGACACCTTGCCATCGATGAAGGCGTAGGTCGGCACGTCGGCTTGGTCGAGAACAAAAGCGCCGTCATGCCCGAAATAGGTGTGCATCCATGCGCCGAGGTTGGCGTCCATCCATTCAGGGTCGTTTTCCTTAACGCCGCGGATCGCATCATCCCAGACGGTCGCGCTTTCCTGATCATGCGCGACGCTTTCCTGCGCCTGGGAGATCACCAGGCGCATCAAGCTGGTTTGTCGATCAATGGAGATCCGGTCGGCACGAAAGCTCGACCAAAACAGAACGGCACTGACCAGAGCGGCGGCAGCAAGCGCCGCCAGGATAATCGGCAGCGCTGTTTTGATGAGGAAGTGCCGCACCATAGATACTTCCGCCACGCCAGCCATGCCCAAGGTCCAACCCCATTCTCGCGCAGCCTAGACGCGATTCATTAAGGGCTACCCTAGTGTTCGTGATCGGTCTGCCAATGTTTTGAGCGACATTTCCTTGGAGATCAGGATCCCGGCGAGATCATTACCGTTCGCGAAATGGGTTTAAGCCCTTTGCATCGTCAGCTGCAGCGTATCGGTGGCGATCATGCGCTCTTCGTCGGTCGGTATGACGAGGGTGGCGACACGGGCATCTGCGGCGCTGATGTCGGGATGTCCGTTGCGGGCAATCTGGTTCAGATCTTCGTCGATCGCGACGCCGAGTACACCCAGGCCGGAGCAAACGAGCTTCCGGATTTCGGCGCTGTTCTCGCCGATGCCTGCGGTGAAGACGAGCGCGTCGAGGCCGTTCATGGCGGCGACATATGCGCCGATCTGCTTGCGCAACTGATACACGAAGACGTCGACCGCCAGCTGGCACCGCTTGTTGCCGGCAGCCGCTGCCTCGCAGACCTCGCGCATGTCGTTAGACAGGCCGGACAGTCCAAGCAGGCCACTCTTCTTGTAGCAGATGGCCTCGACCTCATCGATGCTCATGCCGAGCGTTTTCACGAGATGGAAGATGATGGCCGGATCGAAGTCGCCGGCGCGCGTGCCCATTGGCATGCCGCAGAATGTGCCAAAGCCGATGCTGGTGTCCACGGACTGGCCGCCTTTCACAGCGTCGATGGTGACGCCGTTGCCGAGATGGCAGATGACCATCGACAGCGCTTCGATCGGCCGTCCGAGGATATCGGCCGCCGCCTGGCTGACATAGCGACAGGACGTTCCATGGAAGCCGTAGCGGCGGATGCCGTGGTCGGTGCAAAGCTCATAAGGCAGAGCGTAGACATGCGCGTGCTGGGGGACTGTCTGATGGAAGGCCGTGTCGAACACCACCACGTTGGGTGTTCCTGGAAAGAGGCGCATCGCTTCCTCGATGCCAGCGATGTTGCAGGGGTTGTGCAGCGGCGCAAAGGTCGAGCATGCGCGTAGTCCTTCCATGACCTGGTCATTCACGATGACCGATTCAACGAATGTCGAGCCGCCATGCACGGCGCGGTGGCCGATGGCGGTGATCTGCGCCGGCTCGGTGATGACGCCGATGTCGGGTGAAAGGAGGTTCTCCATCATCAGTGTGAAAGCGGCCTGGTGATCGGCGATATCTCTGACGACGCGGGTCTTGCCGTCATCGACCTTGTGATCGGCATAGCCGCCGGCTTCGCCGATCTTGGCGATGATACCGGACGCGATCACCTCAGCGAGGTCGGCGCTGTAGAGTTGGTATTTCAGGCTCGAACTGCCGCAGTTGATCGTCAGTATCATGGAGAAAATCCTTTAGACAAAACGGATGGCGGCGCGGCCAGGGTGGGAGGAATAGCCGCGCCGTAGAGACCTCGATCAAGCGGGTCTCGATCAGACCGGCAGCGGAACGAGTGCCCAGAAGCCGAGGAAGGTGAGACCGTTAAAGACCATCGTCATCAGCGCAATGGTGCAGGCTGGCGGGTCGATGTGGGTGTCGCCGTGGCAAAGAAATAGGCGGGCGAAGAATTCGCCGACAAAGGCGCAGACGAGCCCGGCGATGGCCGCCCATAGAATGCTGCCCGAGGAGGCGCCGACGATTGCCGCCGGCAGCATGATGTGGTGCGTCACGGGGGTCAGTACGCCAAGGGTGAGGAAGAGGAGGCTCGAGGCGGCAATGCCGAAGGCAAGCAGCACGCCGGGTGTGCCGTAGGTCACGCCAAGCCAGCCGCCGAGAAGACCGCCGCCGATGCCGATCATCAGCAACTGGCCGCGATGGCTCTGGAATGCCAGCCACCTGGTGGCATCGGTCGGCGCAAAGAACTTCTGGCCGGGTTCAGCCTTGCCGCACAGGCCGCAGGTGCCCCACGCGAAGCGGGCGATGAAGGCCGAGATGACGACAGTCATGCCGGGCAGGTCGGTCCAGGCGAGCGTGGGTGAGAAGTTCGGGATGAAGGTCAGCAGCCAGAAGATCAGGTAGCCAATCGCGCCGAAGATGCCGCCGACCAGCAGCACGTCGGGGCTGTTCAATCCCATGCCCGCTGTAACGATGTTGCGGCCGGTATCGAGCTTGCCTTTCTTGGCTGCGTAAGCCGCCGCCGCGACGCCGGACGCGAAGCCGCCGACATGGGGCCCGAACACGCCGAAGGGGACGCCGAAGAAGTCGGTGGCGTCAGGAGCAACCGCCAGCTGAATGGCGACGCCGAGCATTGTCAGAATGCCCACAAAGGAAAAAGCCGGCAGCGCGCCGATGGCTGCGCCGAATATCCCGCCGCCAAAGGCGACGAGGAGCCCGAGTGCTGTCATGTTAGTCTCCCGGGATATGCGGCCGCCGCGTCTCTGCTTTAGCCGAAGTCCCTTTATTGACGTTGCGGGAGGTCGCATGGTTTTGCGGCCTGATCAGGCACTCTCAGCCAGGTTCACGCACACATTCGCAGCTGGGGAGCGGCAAGCTCCCACCGACGCATCCGTCAGGGCCAAGATGTGTGGGGTCGATCCCGAATTCGGGGTGTTGATCGGCCTCAAAATTACTGAGGCGATGTCGCGACGGTCAACGTGATGGTTTTGGCCTGTAAGGGTAGTTTCTTGTCGCGCTGTGGCCCGAGCGTCGGCGAAACCTTCCGCCCTGCGAAAACAGTAACGATTTCAGCACCGGCTCCTGATGATCACCGCGCAAGGTGCGGCAGTTGTGCCCAGGTCGTGTCCACTTAGCACTTGGCGCCTGTCGTTTCAGGCAGCCGGGACAGGTGCGAATTTGTTCTGCAAGGACAAGAAAACACCTGGTCATAATCAGTTGCTCCCAAGCCTGTCCGGCTTTTCCCAAAGCACGTCGCTGGAAACTCAGTGATTTGAATGAGTTCTGAGGATTTCCCTGTCAGGTCAAGTCTTTACCCGTGCTGGTCAAGGCCGTCGCGTTGACCCTTTGAGGTGCCGGGGCCTACCTTTTCCTCACAAGACGCGGCCTAAAGACGACTGCGCCGGACGGTGAAAACCATGGCGAATTCCAGCGACAACACGATGCCTACGAGCCTCGGGCCTAGGCATCCTTCCGATGCGAACCATCCTGCATCGCGTCGCTCCTGACATCCTCAACTGATCAACACGCTCCCCGCCACGAGGGCTCGGGACGTTCACCACACTGGAGGTCGTAATGATCGAAAAAGGATTTTCTCAACCAACCGACCGCGTCAAGCGGTTGAAGAAGCAGATCATCGAGGCACGACCCTATGTAGAATCGGAGCGTGCGGTGCTCGCGACCGACGCTTACAAGGCCACCGAAGGCCTGCCTCCGATCCTGCGCCGTGCACGGGTCGTTCAGAAGCTCTTCAACGAGCTGCCGGTGACCATCCGCGAAGACGAACTCATCGTCGGCGCAATCACCAAGAACCCGCGTTCCACGGAAATCTGCCCCGAATTCTCGTTCGACTGGGTCGAAAAGGAATTCGAGACGATGGCAACACGTCTCGCCGATCCGTTCGAAATCCCGACACAGACGGCCAATGAGCTGCGCGAAGCCTTCAAATATTGGCCGGGCCGCACAACCAGCGATCTCGCTTCGTCCTACATGTCGCAGAAGACCAAGGACTGCATCGCCAACGGCGTGTTCACGGTCGGCAATTACTTCTATGGCGGCGTCGGCCATGTCTGCGTCGACTACGGCAAGATCCTGAATGTCGGCTTCCGCGGCATCATCGCCGAAGCGATCAAGCATATCGAAATGCTCGATCTGATGGACCCGTCCTATATCAAGAAGCAGCAGTTCTATAACGCCGTCGTCATTTCCTATAAGGCTGCCATCGATTTCGCCCACCGCTATGCTGCAAAGGCTGCGGAGCTGGCAAAGGCCGAAAGCAACCCGACCCGCAAGGCTGAACTCGAGCAGATCGCCAAGAATTGCACGAGGGTTCCGGAATATCCGGCTTCGAACTTCTGGGAAGCCTGCCAGACGATGTGGTTCGTGCAGTGCATGCTGCAGATCGAATCCAGCGGCCACTCGATCTCGCCCGGCCGTTTCGACCAGTACATGTATCCCTTCCTGAAGGCCGACACGTCCATCAGCCGCGAGTTCGCGCAGGAACTGGTCGACTGCATCTGGATCAAGCTGAACGACGTCAACAAGACACGCGACGAAGTTTCCGCTCAGGCTTTCGCCGGTTACGCGGTGTTCCAGAACCTGTGCGTCGGCGGTCAAACGCCTGACGGTCGCGATGCCACCAACGACGTGTCTTATATGTGCATGGAAGCGACCGCGCATTGCAAACTGCCGGCCCCATCCTTCTCGATCCGCGTATGGCAGGGCACGCCCGACGAGTTCCTGCATCGCGCTGCCGAAGTGGTACGTCTCGGCCTCGGTGTTCCCGCCGTCTACAATGACGAGGTGATCATCCCGTCGCTTCAGAACCGCGGCGTTTCGCTGGCCGATGCCCGCGATTACGGCATCGTCGGCTGCGTCGAGCCGCAGGCGATCCATAAGACGGAAGGCTGGCACGATGCCGCGTTCTTCAACGTCGCCAAGGTGCTCGAGATCACGCTGAACAACGGCAAGGTCGGCGACTTGCAGCTCGGCCCGATCACGGGGGACGCCAAGAGTTGGACGTCGATCGACGACTTCTACGACGCCTTCAACAAGCAGATGGCCTTCTTCGTGAAGCATCTGGCCGAAGCCGACAACTGCGTCGACCTCGCCCATGCGGAACGCGCTCCGCTGCCCTTCCTGTCGCCCATGGTCGAAGACTGCATGGGTCGCGGCAAGTCGGTTGCGGAAGGTGGAGCGATCTACAACTTCACCGGCCCGCAAGCCTTCGGTGTCGCCGATACCGGTGACTCCGTCTACGCCATGAAGAAGTTCGTCTTCGACGACAAGAAGATGACGATGGCCGAACTGAAGGAAGCGCTCGACGCAAACTTCGGCCTGGCACTCGGTGGCAAGCCGACCACCGCCGGTGGCGAGTTGACGGAAGGCCAAATCCAGGAAGCCGTGCGCAATGTGCTGGCATCCAACAAGTCAGTCGACGTGGCAACGCTGAAGGATGAGGTCTATCGCACGCTTGCAACGCAGACGGTGCCTGCCGGTTCGTCGAAATATGAGGGCGTCCGCCGCCTGCTCGACTCGGCCGAAGCCTTCGGCAACGACAATGACGATGTGGATCTGATCGCCCGTCACTGCGCTCAGGTTTATTGCAAGGAAGTCGAGAAATACACCAATCCGCGTGGCGGCCAGTTCCAGGCCGGTATCTACCCGGTCTCGGCCAACGTGTTGTTCGGCAAGGATGTCGGCGCTCTGCCTGACGGTCGGCCGGCCAAGGCACCGCTTGCCGATGGTGTGTCACCCCGCCAGGGCAAGGACCGGCTCGGTCCGACGGCTGCGGCGAACTCGGTGGCCAAGCTCGACCACTTCATCGCCTCGAACGGCACGCTCTACAACCAGAAGTTCCTGCCTTCCGCGCTTGCGGGTGACATCGGCCTGCGAAATTTCGCTTCGCTCGTCCGCTCCTACTTCGACCAGAAGGGCATGCACGTGCAGTTCAACGTGATCGACCGAAAGACGCTGCTGGCAGCGCAGGCCGATCCCGAAGCGCACCGCGATCTGGTGGTCCGCGTGGCCGGTTACTCCGCACAGTTCGTGGTGCTCGCCAAGGAAGTGCAGGACGACATCATCAGCCGCACGGAACAATCCTTCGGCTGATGCAAGGACCGGTTCTGCGAGGACCGGTCAAAGGAAAAAGCGCGGGCCGACATGAAGCCTGGCCCGCGACCTTCCACCAACACTGACGAAAACAGGTAATCCGATGCCAACCTTCAAAAGCTTTTCCCCCCGGACCGAGATCGTGTTCGGCGAAGGGCTGCTCGATCGGCTGCAGGCCTATCGCGGCCAGAAGGTCGGGATCGTGACCGACGCGTTCATGGCAAAATCCGGCCCGCTGGACCGCGTGCTTGCTCATCTCGACGGTTGCGAGATCAAGGTCTTCGACGAGGCCATTCCCGAACCCCCGATTGCCACGGTCACCAAGGGCGCCGGCATCTTTGCCGCGTTCGGCCCAGATGTGGTGGTGGCACTGGGTGGGGGCTCGCCCATCGATGCGGCCAAGGCGATCGTTGCCGTGGTCAGGGCGCAGGATCCGTCACGCACCATCCATTTCGTGGCCATCCCGACCACCAGCGGAACAGGCTCCGAAGTCACGGCTTTCGCCGTGATCTCGGACCCGGACAACGGCCGGAAATTCCCGCTGATTTCGCGGGACATGATCCCGGACGTGGCGATCCTCGATCCTGAATTCGTCCGCACCGCTCCCGCCAAGGTGACGGCCGACACCGGCATGGATGTCATCACCCACGCGATCGAAGCCGTGGTGGCAGTGGGCGCATCGAACTTTACCGATGCGTTCGCCGAAAAGGCGCTCGAACTCGCCTTCGCCAACCTGCCGAAGGCCTATGCCGACGGCAACGACATGGCGGCCCGCGATGCGATGCATCAGGCATCCTGCCTGGCAGGCCTCGCCTTCTCCGATGCGGGTTTGGGCATCAACCACGGTCTGGCACATGCCATCGGCGCGCGCATGCATCTGGTTCACGGCCGCATCAACGCGGTGCTGATGCCCTATGTCATCGCCTGGAATGCCGGCCTCGAAGACGACGCGCCGGCGTGCCGCGAAACGCTGAACCGCTACGCCCGCATCGCAGTGAGGATCGGCCTCGATGTTCCCAGCCCACGGGCCGGCGTCATCGCGCTGATCCGAACGATCCAGGGCCTGAACACCCGCTTCTCAATCGCGCCGACGCTTCGCGGCCTCGGCATGGATCACGAGGATTATCGTCGGGCTATCCCCGACATTGCCACAGCTGCCTTGGCAGATGCCTGCACCACAGGAAACCCACGCCGGCCCACACATGCGGAGCTGAAACTGCTCCTCGAACGGGCCGGGGGCTAAGACCGAAGGAAGGATGCTCGCCAAGGCATCTTCCAAAGACGGTCAATCACATCAACAACTTAACATTGAAAGCAAGGACTAAAATCATGCAACAAGAAGCACTCGGAATGGTCGAAACCAAAGGTCTGGTTGCTGCAATCGAAGCTGCCGACGCAATGGTGAAGTCTGCCAACGTCGCCCTCATCGGCTACGAAAAGATCGGCTCGGGCCTGGTCACCGTGATCGTTCGTGGTGACGTCGGCGCGGTCAAGGCCGCAACGGACGCCGGTGCCGTGGCTGCCGAAAAGGTCGGCACGGTCGTGTCCGTCCACGTCATTCCTCGCCCGCACATGGAAGTCGAGAAGATCCTGCCGGAACAGAAGGCATCGGCCTGAACAAAGGCTGACGTCTGAACCCTGAACGCAATTAGGAGAATCGGCAATGAAAAACGATCTTGTCGAACAACTCATGGACGAGGTGATCCGCAAGATGGGCGGGAGCGAAAGCTCCCCGTCCGCCGCGCCAGCCCCCGCCGCTGAGAAACCGGCCGCTCCAAGAGCGGCTCCCGCGACGGCCCCCAAGGCCTGCAACCTCACCGAGTTTGTCGGCACCGCAAACGGCCACACCGTCGGCCTGGTGATCGCGAATGTGGACCCGCTGCTGCACGAGCAGATGAAGATCGACAAGAAGTATCGGTCGATCGGCATCGTCGGCGGACGCACCGGCGCCGGCCCGCAGATCTTTGCAGCCGATGAAGCCGTGAAGGCCACCAACAGCGAAGTGGTTCTCATCGAACTGCCGCGCGACACGGAAGGCGGCGGCGGTCATGGCAGCTTGATCGTGTTCGGTGCGGAAGACGTATCGGACGCCCGCCGCGCCGTTGAAGTCACGCTGTCGGAACTCGATCGCACCTTCGGCGACGTTTACGGCACGCCGGCCGGCCATCTGGAATTCCAGTACACCGCCCGCGCCTCCTTCGCGCTGAACAAGGCGTTCGGTGCCCCGATCGGCCAGGCCTTCGGCATCACCGTCGGCTGCCCCGCCGCAATCGGCGTCCTGATGGCAGACACCGCCACCAAGGCCGCAACCGTGGTGCCTGTGGCCTACGCGACCCCTGGCAATGGCGGCACGAGCTACTCGAACGAAGCGATCTTCATGTTCTCGGGTGACTCCGGCGCCGTTCGCCAGGCGATCCGTGCTGCACGCGACGTGGGCAAGCAGGTGCTTGGCACGCTCGACCCGGCTCCGGTCGCATCCGCGACCAAGCCGTACATCTGAAAAAGGAGACCGTCATGTCGCAGGAAAGTCTTGGATTGATCGAGACCATCGGCCTGGCAGCGGCTGTTGCTGCCGCCGACGCCGCGGTGAAATCGGCCAATGTCACGCTTGTCGGCTACGAACTGAGCAAGGGCGACGGCATGGCGGTCGTCAAGCTTCGCGGCGATGTGGGAGCCGTCCAGGCTGCCATTTCGGCCGCGGCAGCTGAAGCGGGCCGCGTCGGCACCGTTGTGGCGACCCGGGTCATCGCACGACCCGCTCTGGACCTCACGAAGATCGTGGACAGCCGCGAAACGGTGGGAACCAGACGCCAAATTGCGAAAAGCCCGGAACCTGTCGCGGCCATTGAGCAGGAAGAGCCTTCCATCCAGCCGATACCGGCGCCGGAAGTTTCCGAAACGGCCGCGTCCGACACCCCATCCGCGCCTGAAACTCGGACTGAACCGGTGATCGAACCCACCTTCGCAGAGCCGACGGCGTTCGGAAATCCACCGTCGGCAACCGATGTTTCGCCGTCGATTGATCTGTCGCAAGGCCGGTCACCGTCGCGGCCTGATAAACATCAACGCAGACGCTAAGCGCACAACGCCAGCCGGCGGCGGAGAGCAAAATCGCCCGCCTGCAGGCCTCTAAAGACGCCCGGTTGCTTGAAGCGGGCAGGAATGAGCAGGACGAAAACAAATGGAAATCACGCGCTCGGTGCTCGATGAAATCGTCGCCAGACTGCTGGCGCAGGGCCTGAAAGCGGCTGCGGAAGCTGCTCCGAAGAGCGACACGTCGAACAACGATCCCTGGCTGGTGCCGATCGGTGTTTCAAACCGCCACATTCATCTTTCGCGCTCCGACATGGATGCGCTGTTCGGCCCGGGCTCCAACCTGACCCGCATGGGCGCCCTGAAGCAGCCGGGTCAGTATGCCGCCGAAGAAACGTTGGTTCTGCGTGGGCCCAAGGGCCAGATCGCGAAGGTTCGCGTGCTCGGGCCGCTGCGCAAGGAAACCCAGATCGAGATCTCGATCGCCGATGGCTTCACCCTCGGCATCAAGCCGCCGATGCGCATGTCCGGCAAGCTGGAGCAGAGCGCGGGCGTTGAACTGGTCGGCCCCTACGGCACGGTGAAGAAGGAAAGCGGCGTGATCGTCGCGCTGCGCCACATCCACATGCTGCCTTCCGAAGCCGAGCGACTTGGCCTGAAGAACGGCGATGAAGTCGATGTCGTGATCGACGGCGTACGCGGCGGCGTGATGAACCACGTGACGATCCGTGCGGCTGAAGCCTCGATCCCCGAAATGCATATCGACGTCGAGGAAGCCAACGCCTTCGGGCTGAAGAACAACGTGCTCGTGCGGATCCGCAAGGTCTGACGGGAAAGAATGAGCCATGTCCACCGTCGACAAAAAACTTCAGGCTTTCGGTAGACTGGTCCGCAAAGGCACGATCGTGCCAGCGTCCGACCGGGCGTCCGGCCCGCTGAAGGTGGGCGTCGACCTGGGCACGGCCAATCTCGTGCTCGCGGTCGTGGATAGCGAAAACAACCCGGTCGCCGGGGCGACCTATCGGTCCACGGTGGTGCGAGACGGGATCGTGGTCGATTATGTTGGCGCGATCCATGCCGTGCGCAAGATGAAGGCCGATCTGGAAGATCGCCTTGGTCAGAAGCTGCAACAGGCAGCCACCGCCATCCCGCCGGGCATTCATCCCGGCGCTGCAAAGGCGATCGGCAATGTCGTTGAAGCCGCCGACTTCCAGCTGATGCAGATCGTCGACGAGCCCACCGCCGCGGCAAGGCTGCTCGGCGTCAAGGATGGCGCGGTGGTCGATGTCGGCGGTGGCACGACCGGGATCTCGGTGCTGAAGAATGGCGAAGTGGTCGCCGTTTTCGATGAAGCCACCGGCGGCACGCACATGACCCTGGTGCTAGCTGGCGCAAAGAAGCTTCTGTTCGAAGACGCCGAAACCGAAAAGCTCGATCCCAAGAACGAACGCGACGTGTTCCAGCTGGTGCGGCCAGTGGTCGACAAGATGTCGACGATCGTGGCCCGCTTCCTGGCCAACTACCCCGATGTGGACGTGATCCATGTGGTTGGCGGCGCTTGTTCGTTCACGGAATTCGAAGCGGTCATGGCCCAGCACACCGGCCGTCGCGTCATCAAGCCGGTAGAGCCGCTGCTGGTCACGCCGCTCGGCATTGCCCTGTTCGAGACCGGGGGGCAGCAATGACCGACATCGACAGCATGCTCGATCGGATCCTTATCGATCTTCTTTCCGACCGCATCATCGAGCGGATGAACGCAAAGACGCGCTCGGCCCTGTTGCTGTTTTCCGGCACGGATATTGGGCTCGATGCAGCACTTGGTCAGCTACGCCAATTGCGGGCAGGGGGCTGGTCCTTTGAAGCGATGCGCGCACCGGAAGCGCTGTGGCTCGGCAATGACCGGCTTGCAGAGTTGAACGCCAAGGGTGCCGAAGGAGCGATCGGCGATGTGCTTGCGCGCAACGCCATGGTTCTGGTGCCGGCGCTGAGCATCACACTGGCCGCCAAGGTAGCACTCGGCATCGCCGACGATCCGATTTCGGCGCTGATGCAAGGCGCGATCGAACGCGGCAGCCGCATCCTCGCCGCCCGCGACGGGGTTTGCCCGGGCAGCCGTGACCGCCGCGACCGCGGCCTGCTGCCGACCCCGGTTTATCGACAGACGATGAGCCGCCACCTGCAGGCACTTGCGGATTATGGCGTCGAACTGCCTTGGGCCGCACGGCTGGCTGCGGCGGTCGAGGGGACAAATAAGCAAAATGATGCTGCGCCGAAGGCAACGGTCGCGACCACCATTCAGGAAACCGGCGTGTTCGGCCTGCGCGAAGCGCGCGGCCTCGACAGTGCCGAACTGCATCTGGGGCAGGGCGTTCTCGTGACCCCGGCCGCGGCAGAAGAGCTGCGAGCCCGGGACATCCGGCTCGTTAGAGAAAGATAGAGCCATGTATCTGGGCAAGGTCATCGGACGGGTGGTCGCGACCACCAAGGATAGCAGCCTTTCGGGCTCCAAGCTCTTGATCGTCGCGCGTTTGAACGAGCGGCTGGAGGTCGAGGGTAAAACCGACATCGCCGTTGATACGGTGGGTGCCGGCAAGGGCGAGATCGTCATCGTCACCACAGGCAGCGCGGGTCGTCGCGCCGGCACGCTGCAGAATTCGGTGGTGGATGCCAGCATCGTCGGTATCGTCGATACGGTCGAAACCGATGGGCAGGTGGAGGTCTGATCATGATCAGCCTGCCCGACAAGGATCGGATCGCGGCGGTTCTCAGCGACGAACTCGGCAAGCGCGAGTGCCAGTCCGACCCTACACCTCGCAGCTTGACGCTTGCCGATGCCCAGATCCTGGCTGCCGGCGCCCAAGTTTACGCCAAGGTCATGGGCATCCCGGTGTGCATCGCGGTTGTCGATGCGGGGGGCGGACAAATCCTCTTCCACCGCATGGAAGGCAGCCTGCCTGCGAGCGCGCAGCTGGCACCAGCCAAGGCTTGGACGGCAGCGGCTTATCGCATGGGTTCGGACGAACTCGGACGCAAGGCGCAACCCGGCGGCATGTTGTTCGGTGTGGGCCATGTCGGCGGCAGCCAGGATGGCTGCAGGCCGGTTCTTTTCGGCGGGGGCATACCCTGCCGCGCCCGTGGCACCGTGATCGGCGCCATCGGCATCAGTGGCGGCACGGTGGACGAGGACATGATCATCGCTCGCCAGGCGCTCAACGCATTTTCCGAAGCAAGGGGAACGGTCCCCGAGGAAGGAACACAATCATGAACGACACAGACATCAACGACGCCGTCAGCCGCGTCCTCGCTGGCTTCTCGGGAGCCCCCGTTCAGGCCATCGTCCCGGCGCCAACCGCTGCTCCCATCGCCCCCGCCCGCGCTCCTGCGCCTGCGCCAGCCAGCCCCACGGCGTCCTCTTCGATCGATGAGACCGTTGCTCGCATCATGGCCGAAATGGCCGGCACGAAGGTGGCTCCAGCGGCGGAAAACCTCGCAACCGCACCTTTCAGCGATCATTGCCCGACGGGCGGCACCGATTGCACGGGTTGCACCGGTTGCGAGCCTTCGGATGGACTGGTGTCCTTTTCCATCTCCGATGAAGAAGCCGTGACGCTGGGCGATGGCGTGTTCGCTACCATGGACGAGGCCGTCGAGGCCGCAGCCGAGGCGCAGCGCCAATATCTGTTCTGCACGATGCAGGCGCGCAAGAGCTTTGTGGACGGTATCCGGGAAGTCTTCGTCGATGAAGCGTTCCTGGAGCGCATCTCCCGGATGACGGTCGAGCACACTGGCATGGGCAATGTCGGCGACAAGATCATCAAGAACCGGCTGGCAGCGCAGAAGACGCCTGGCATCGAAGACCTGAAGACCGAAGCCGTGAGCGGCGATGATGGGCTGACGCTGGTGGAATATTCGGCCTTCGGCGTGATCGGCGCCATTACGCCAACCACCAACCCGACCGAAACGATCATCTGCAATTCGATCGGCATGCTGGCCGCCGGCAATTCGGCCGTGTTTAGCCCGCATCCCCGCGCCAAGGTCGTGTCCTTGCTCGCCGTCAAGATGATCAACCGCAAGCTTGCGACACTCGGCGCGCCGGCGAACCTGGTTGTCACCGTGCAGGCACCTTCGATCGACAACACCAATGCGATGATGACGCATCCGAAGGTGCGCATGCTGGTGGCAACCGGCGGCCCGTCGATCGTCAAGACTGTGCTGTCCACCGGCAAGAAGGCGATCGGCGCGGGCGCTGGCAATCCTCCGGTTGTGGTGGATGAGACAGCCGACATCGAAAAGGCAGCCAAGGACATCGTCAATGGCTGTTCGTTCGACAACAACCTGCCCTGCATCGCCGAAAAGGAAGTGATCGCCGTCAAGGAGATCGCCGACTTCCTGATCTCGCAGATGCAGAAGAACGGCGCCTACCTCGTCAAGGATCCGGCCGTCATCAAGAAACTGGAAGAACTGGTGCTGACGCCGAAGGGTGGGCCGCAGACCAATTGCGTCGGCAAGAGCGCCGTGTACCTGCTCGACAAGGTGGGCATCACGGTTGGACCCGAGATCCGCGTAATCCTCATCGAACTGCCGAAGGAACACCTGTTCGTTCGCGAAGAGCTGATGATGCCGATCCTGCCGCTGGTGCGGGCGGATCACGTCGATCAGGCGATCGATCTTGCGGTCGAGCTGGAGAACGGCAATCGCCACACCGCGATGATCCACTCCACCAACGTCCGCAAGATGACGAAGATGGCGAAGCTGATCCAGACCACGATCTTCGTGAAGAACGGCCCGTCCTATGCCGGCATCGGCGTTGGCGGTGAAGGCTACACGACCTTCACCATCGCCGGTCCGACCGGCGAAGGCCTCACCTCGCCGAAGTCGTTCGCTCGCCGTCGCAAATGCGTGATGGCCGAGGCTCTCAACGTCCGCTGATGCGGACAAGAGCTTGAAGCTCCGAACAAGCGTAATCGAGGAGATCAGTTATGTCGCACCGTATCATCAACGCCCCGCATCCCGACGCCTTGCAGATGTTGCAGCGTCGCATGCCGCCACATGGTCGCGCCTGGGTTCAGGCCAACCGGGTGGATGCCATCGGTTTGATGCAGGTGTCCGTGGCTGATCTCTTCTACTTTTCGGACATGGCGCTGAAGGCCGCCGATGTCTTCGCGGTCGAGATCTACGGCACCTGTCCGCAGCACGTCACCTCGCTGGCGCTGCTTGGTGAGACCTCTTCCGTGAAATTGGCGATGGAAACCATCGAGAGCGTCCAGAAGGCCGCATTCTAGGTAGCGAGCGGAGGCGCCTCTAGGCGCCCGCCAGCAAGTAAAGGCATTATTCCATGAACACGATCGACTATGAGAAGGAAGGCACTGTCTTCGACATCCAGCGCTATTCCATCCATGACGGCCCCGGCGTTCGCACCATCGTTTTCCTTAAGGGCTGCCCGTTGCGCTGCCTTTGGTGCTCGAACCCGGAATCGCAGAACCCAGAACCGGAACTGTTCTTCCGTCCTTCGGCCTGCATCAAGTGCGGCCAGTGCATCCCCGTTTGCCCCACCAACGCGCTGGCCTACGAGAATCCCGGCTTTGTGGATCGCAAGAAGTGCATCAAGTGCGGTGAGTGCACGAAGGTCTGCCCAACCGAGGCGCTGAAGCGCGTGGGCAAGCGGATGAGCGTGGCCGAGGTCATGCAGGAGTTGCGCAAGGATGCCCATCATTATCGCCGCTCGGGTGGTGGCATCACGCTTTCGGGCGGCGAACCGCTGTTCCAGCACGCCTTTGCCAAGCAGCTGTTGATGGCCTGCCATGAGCAGGGCTGGAACACGGCCATGGAAACTACGGGCTGCACCACGCGTGAGATCGTGCGCGATGTGATCCCGCATGTGGATCATGTGCTGATGGACCTCAAGTCGATCGACCCGGCGGTTCACCAGGCTGCCACCGGCATCGACAACCGGATCATTTTGGAGAACGCGCTGTGCATCGCTGCGCTGACCCATGTCGTCGTTCGCATTCCAGTGGTGCCGGGCGTCAACAACACGGTCCAGGCGATCTCGGCCATTGGCAATTTTGCCAAACTCATGCCGGGCGTGAATACTGTGCATTTGCTGCCCTACCACACCTATGGCGAGAACAAGTACGAGCTGCTCGGACGGCCTTATCCGATGTGCGATGCGCCGAACTTGACGCCGGAAGACATGGCGCCGTTCAAGGCGGTGGTCGAAGGCCTGGGCTTCAACTGCGTTATCGGCGGCTGACGGGAAATATGGAGGTCGAGGGCAGGGGAGCCCTCGACGGAATACAGGAGGCGACCATGGTCGCACGATACACGACGTCCGAATCGGTGACGGAAGGCCACCCGGACAAGGTTTGCGACCAGATATCGGATGCAATCCTCGATGCGCACCTGACACAGGACCCGATGGCGCGGGTTGCGGCCGAGGTCATGGTGTCCGGCAATGTGGTTCATGTCGCAGGCGAGATCACGTCGGCCGCCAAGGTGGATGTGATTGGCATCGTCCGCGACGTCATCCGGCGCATCGGCTACACAGATCCCAATCTCGGCTTCGATGCCAATGGTTGCTTCATCCTGACCGATCTGCACGAGCAATCGCCCGACATTGCGCGAGGTGTTGTTCATGACGACGATTTCGGCGCCGGCGACCAAGGCATCTTCTATGGCTACGCCACCGACGAAACCGAAAGCTATATGCCGGTGGCCATCCACTATGCGCATCGGCTCACGGAGCGGCTGGCCGAAACGCGCAAGAGCGGCTTGCTGCCTTGGTTGCGGCCTGACGGGAAGGCGCAGGCGACCTTCGCGCATGATGCCGAAGGCAGACCGGAGCGGCTGATCGGGCTCGTTGTTTCCACCCAACACAAGGATGACGTTTCGCAGGAAGACCTTCTGCGCGGCGTGATCACCGAGGTCATCGCTCCTGTGATGGGGCAGTGGCTGCGCCGCGACACGCGCATCCTTATCAATCCGACCGGCCGTTTCGTGAAAGGCGGGCCTGCTGCCGATACAGGGCTGACTGGGCGCAAGATCATAGTCGACACTTATGGCGGGATTGGCCGTCATGGTGGCGGCGCATTTTCGGGCAAGGACGCCACGAAAGTCGACCGAACCGGCGCTTACATGGCGCGCTATATCGCCAGGAATGTCGTGGCGGCCGGGCTGGCAAAAAAGTGCGAAATTTCGCTCGCGTTTGCGATAGGTCAGAAAACCCCTGAAATGGTTGGTGTATCGCTCGAGGGTAATTCGAAGGTCGATACGGGCTCACTTGCGGAAGTGATACGCGAAGTTTTCCCACTCAGCGTGTCAGGGATGATCGAAGCGCTTCAGCTGCGTCGTCCCATTTTCGAGAAAACCGCCTCGTATGGTCACTTCGGACGAATGACTGAGGTGTGGCCATGGGAACGAACGGATCGAGCGGAGAAACTGAGGAAGCTCTGCGGAGTACCATCCTCGAACGAGCGCTTTTCCCCGAACTCCTTGCAGTAAAGGCCTACAGCGTTCCTGACGAGGCAGCGGTCGCAGCGGCCGCTCAACGCAAACGCCTTCTTGAACTGATGAGCACCGACATGCTCCAGAAGGTTCAGGACAATTTCAGCGTCGCAGTCGGCGTGGCGATGGTGATCGTCGATCCCGAGGGTGTGCCGGTCACCAAACCGTCTGGGTTCTCGAGCTTCTGCCAATCCGTCCGCGCACGTGGCGAATGGCGCGGACGCTGTTTCCACTGTGATGCTGTCGGCGGAAAGACAGCCCTATCGACCGGTGAACCCTCGATCTATAGGTGCCATGCCCAGTTGGTGGATTTTGCAGCACCGATCATCGTGCGGGGTGAGTATCTCGGCGCCGTGATCTGTGGCCAGGTGAAGCTTGCCCCGGATGAAGTCGCGCCCGGCCTTGTGGACTTTTCGGACATCTTCCCCACGGAAGCGTCGTGGAGCGAGGATCCGCAACTGCTTGAACTGCACAGCCGCGTTGCCGAAGTGACCTATGAAAGGCTCCGCTCGGCCGCTTATTCCCTCTTCTACATCGCTTCCCACATCGTCGAGGAAAGCTACTCGAAAGGTGTCACGGAGGAACTCTACACCAACAATCTGCGCCTGGCCGAAGAGTCGAAGAAGCGCGCCGAACTCGAAAAGCTTTTGCGCGAGGCCGAACTGCAGGCTTTGTCCTATCAGGTGAACCCGCATTTCCTGTTCAACGTCTTGAACACGATTGGACGCCTCGCCCTCGTCGAGGATGCCAAGGAGACCGAAAACACAGTTTACGCCTTCTCGGACATGATGCGCTACATCCTGAAGAAGAACGGCTCGCAATTCGTGCCCTTGCGCACGGAAGTCGACCACATGCGCAACTACCTGCACCTGCTGAAGCTGCGCCTTGGCGACCGGTTCGAGTTCGCGCTGAACGTGCCGGAAGAGTTCATGCAGGTGCTTTGTCCCTTCATGGTCCTGCAGCCCATCGTCGAAAACTGCATCAACTATGCGATCGAACCGCGCGAAGGTGGCGGCCTGATCGATGTGACCGCTTACACCGACGGCGCCGACCTGATCGTCGACGTGGTGGATAATGGCGACGGCATCACGCCTGAGCGCAAGCAGGAAGTGCTGCGCGGCGAGGCCGATCATGGCGACCGAAAAAGCATCGGCATCTACAATGTCGACAGCCGGCTCCGCTACTACTTCGGCGCCAATCACGGGCTGGAGATTGTCAGCCCCTATCGCCACGGACGCGGCACGCTGGTGCGGCTACGCTTCCCCATGACGTTCGATCCTGCCGAGTTCTGACGACTCTAGCCGTCACAACCCCCGAGCCCAATGCCATTCTTGGAAGATCAATGTTCAACATCGCACTTGTCGAAGACGAGGAACTCGAACGCCGTGCCGTGCGATCCATCCTTGAGCGCAATATCGAAGACGTTCATATCGTCGGTGAGGCAAAAAACGGCTCCGAAGCGCTGCATCTGCTCGACACGCAGAGGATCGACCTCATCCTGCTGGACATCAAGATACCGCGTCCCAACGGGATGGAACTTCTGCAGATGATCCGCGACCGGCATTTGCCGACCAAGGTGCTGATCGTCACCGCCTATGATTACTTCGAGATCATGCAATCGTCGATCCAGCTTAAGGCGGACGGCTTCCTGCTGAAGCCAGTGCGGACCGAAGCGCTGCTCGAAGCCGTGCGCAACTGCCAGGCTTCAGCGTCTTCGCTGCCCGCGACACCGCAGCATCCAGATGTCAGCGTACAGGCCGTTGGGCAGTCGCCCGCCGATCCCGCCGAAGACGGCAAGAACATTCGCGAGCGCATCCTGGCCTATGTCGAACAGCGCGCTTATCGCGACTGCCTAAAGCTGGTGCGGCGCAGGCTGGAAACGATCTACGCTCATCGTGAAACCGCTCCGCGCCACGATGTCCTCGACCTAATCGAAATCCTCATCGACATTCTCGCCCAATCCGGCCGGGATCTCACGCCGGTCCTGGCGCGGCAGGTGGATGAACTCGGCAGCCAACGGCTCGACGCACGCAGCCATTACAAGGTCCAGGAACTGTTCAGCCAGGTCACGGACATGCTGTTTGAAGCAAGCGACGAAAGAGGTGGCTCGGCTGCGCAGCGGATCCAGACGGTTCTGCACTTCATCGAGCGCAATGTTCAAAAGGGTATCTCACTGGAAGACGCGGCCGATTTTGCCAATGTCAGCCCGTGCTATCTCAGCCGGTTGTTCCGCAAGGAAATGAACATGACCTTCATTTCCTACCTCAAGGCACAACGTATGGAGCGTGCCAAGGAACTGCTGCAAAACAGCGATCTGCCCATTACCAACGTGTCGCTGGACCTGTCCTACACGGATGCCAACTACTTCTGCAAAGCCTTCAAAAAGGAGGTTGGCGTGTCGCCATCCGAATATCGGCGCCAGTTTCACAAACCTGCGGCTGGAAGTGGCGGCGAGGATCAAGCAGTCGGCGTGCAGTAAGCGGCCAGCGGTTCTTCAATAAACTGAAGTCGAGCATACATCCGTAAGAAAAGGGCGATGAGTTGATCATCGCCCTTTTGGTTTTGCACCGAAGTCGGCGTGCGAACTGACCGAACATTGGCGTCGGTCAGTTCGTGGCCGGCGACTGGCGTGTCACCAGTAGCCGAGAACGCGCCACCAGACGCCGCCGACCGCGGCGAAGATCGCCAGTTCGATGACGCACATCACGAAGCCCACGCCCCACCATTTGCCCATGGTGATGTAGCCGCTGCCGAAGATGATCGGCGAAGTGCCCGTGGCATAGTGCGTCAAGGTCATCATGATCGTCGAGCCGGCCACCATCATCAGCATGAAGGGCGCCTGGTATTCGGCCGGTATCAGGCTGGCGCCGACCAATAGGAAGGCCAGCATCATGGCGCTGACATGGGCGGTGGCACTTGCGAACATGTAGTGCGCGAAGGTGAAGATGAGGACAAGAACTGCAGCTGTAAGCTGCCAGGAAAGCCCGGCCGTCACGATGGCGTTCTTCATTCCCTCGGAAAACCAGGCTATGACTCCGAGCTTGTTCAACTGGTCGGCCATCATGACCAGCGCGCCGAACCAGATCAGCGTATCCCAGGCGCTCTTCTCTCCGAGAACGTCATTCCAGTCGATCGTGCCGGTGATCAACAGCGCAAACAAACCGAGCACTGCCACCATGGTCGGATCGAGCGTGTAAGCCGCCCCGAAAATCATCGCGGGAACGTTCGCCCAAAGAACAAGCAGCATGAGGAACGTGCCGATCATGATCAGCTCTTTGGGCGACACCGGACCCATGAGGGCCAGTTCCCCACGGGCATAGGTGACGGCGTCCGGCGTCTTCTTCAGTTCTGGAGGCGAGAGCACGAACAACACGAGCGGCATGACGAACATAGCCATGAGGCCTGGTACGAGCATGCACAGCGCCCAAGTTGTCCAGGTCAGGTGAAGCGCGCCGTTCGTAGCCTTGGAGACATAGTCCAGGGCAAGCGGATTGGCGGCGGTTGCGGTCAGGAACATGGCCGAAGAGATCGGATTGGCGTGATAGTTCACCAGCGCCAGGTAGGTGCCGACTCGGCCTTGCGTGCCTTTGCCGGGATCCGATTCGAACGCGTTGGCGATGGACTTCATAATCGGATGGATGATGCCGCCGCCACGCGCCGTGTTGCTGGGCGTAAATGGCGCCAGCACAAGCTCGCAGAATACCAGCCCGTAGCCGATACCCAGCGTGCGCTTTCCCAGAAGGGCGATGAAGAGGAGGCCGACACGACGGCCGAGCCCCGTTTTCCTGAGGCCAAGAGAGATCAGGATCGAGATGACGATCAGCCAGATCAGGGGATTGGCAAAGCTGCTGAGGGCATCGGCAACGGCGGCCTTCGAGGTCGGTGACGTCACCTTGGCCAGCGAAACGATGACGATCGCCATCAGCGCCATGACGCCGATCGGCATGACTTTCAGGATGATTGCCAGGATCGTGGTGAGGAAGATGGCGAGCATCACCCAGCCATTTTCGTCGAGGCCGGCAGGCGCTGGAATGGCCAGCAGGGTCAACAGCACGACTGTCGTAATCACGGCCGGGATGATCTTGAAGGGAACTGCCTCCTTCAAGTAGCGGTATACCGCCGTAGCATGTGTAAGCACTTCCGTGTCCTTCGGACATTGCAGGCAACCGCCCGCTTTCTGACCTCCCGCATCGGGGATCGCACAACAGGGATTGGGTGCCCTTGATGTCGATCAAACCAGGCGAGAAAATCGTCGACACGATGTGGTCGGAACGTGATGCGGCTCCTTTGATAGACGCACTCCACATACCGCACGAGCTACCTCATTCTGCGCAGCAGCTTTTCGCGATAGGTGTCGACGATCACAGCGAGAATGATCACAGCGCCGATAATGATCGGTTTATAGTTGTCTCCGACGCCCAGCAGTTGAAGGCCAGTGGCGAGGACCTGGAGGATGCAGGCGCCCGCCAGGGTGCCGATGATGGAGCCTTTGCCACCGAACAGGCTGGTGCCGCCGATGATGACGGCCGCAATAGCGTTCAGTTCGTAACCCACGCCGGCGATCGGACTGCCTATGTTCAGTCGCAGCAAGTACACGATCGCAGCCACGCCTGCGGTGACGCCGGAGATGGTGAAGGCGGCAATCTTGTAGGTATCGGGATTGTGGCCCGACAGGCGCACCGCTTCGTCATTGGCGCCGACGGCATAGATCATGCGGCCGAAGACCGTGAAGCGGAGAATGAACCAGCCGACGGCGATCACCGCGACCGCGACCAAGAAGATCGAAGGTAGAAAGCCGCCAATGATCAGGTTACCGAAATCAACGAAGCCTTGGGGCAAACCGGTGATGGTGGAGTTGTCGGACACCACCCGCGCCGCACCTGCCGCGATATTGAGCATACCCAAAGTGACGATGAACGACGGCACCCTCCAGTAGGTCGAAACTCTGCCATTGATGTATCCACACGCTCCGCCCACTGCGATACAGGCCAGGATTGCCAACGGAATCGACAAAGCGGGCTCCATGCCCGACGTCATGATCAGCGCGCCGACCACAGTGCAAAGCGCCAGAACCGAGCCGACGGACAGATCAATGCCGCCGGTGAGAATGACAAAGGTCATGCCGGCCGCAAGGACCGTGTTGATGGCAATCTGGACGAAGATCTTGAGGGCATTGCCGGACGTGGCAAAGTAGGGCGCGGTGAACGAGAAGACGGCGGTAATCACAACCAGCGCCAGAAAGACGCCGGCGTCGCGAAGAAGGAAGCGCTTCACCTTGAAACGCTCGGCAGTGGGGCCACGGTCGGAAGAAGCGGGTAGATCGGTCATGATTGGACATGTTCCTGATAGGCTAGCGACAGGATCCGTTCCTGGTCGAACTGCGACCGTGGCAACTCGCCCACCAGCTTGCCGTTGGAAAAAACAATGATGCGGTGGCACATGCCGATCAGTTCGGGCAGGTCGGAGGAAACCATGACGATCGCCTTCTGACTGGCCGCCAGCATCCACAGCAACTGATAGATTTCGCGGCGGGCACCGACATCGACGCCGCGTGTCGGCTCATCGAGGATCAGGGTGGATGTGCCGCGGAACAGCCACTTGGCGAGGACCACCTTCTGCTGGTTGCCGCCGGACAGGTTGCGCACCGGCGTGTCGGTAGAGGCTGTTTTGACCCGCAATTGTTTGACCAGCGTGCTGGATGCCGACTTCTCTTCGCGGCGGTTGAGCAGCCCGGCGTGGGCTATCTTCTTCAGGTCGGTAATCGTGCAGTTTATATCTACGGGCATGTCGAGGAGCAGCCCCTGGCTCTTTCGGTCCTCGGTCAGGAAGCCGATGCCAGCCTTCACAGCGTCTCGCGGCGAGCCGATTCTCGTCAGCTTGCCTTCAATCCGGATTTCCCCGGCTGTCTTAGCATCAGCGCCAAAGATCGCGCGCATCAACTCTGTGCGTCCTGATCCAACCAGCCCTGCGACGCCAACGATTTCGCCATGGCGGATCGAGAAGGAGACCGGCGCCGAGTCCGATTTTCGCTTCAGTTCTTTGACGTCGAGCGCAACGGCACCCGGCACGATCTCCGGGTCGAAGCCATATTCGTCGGTAATGTCGCGGCCGATCATCTTGCGCACGAGATGAGGAACGGTCAGTCCCTCCAGGTCACTCGTCTCGATCAGTCGACCATTGCGAAGAACGGTGACCCTGTCGCCGATTTCGAACACCTCATGCAGCCGATGGGAAATGTAGACGATCGTAACGCCCTTGGCCTTTAAGCGCTTGATGATGACGAACAGGCGTTCGATTTCAGGCGGCGTCAGCGTTGCGGTCGGCTCGTCCAGCACCAACAGTTTGCTGTCGTAGCCAACAGCCTTGGCGATCTCCACCAACTGCATCTGGGCGACACCAAGCTCGGCAACCAACGTGCGAGGGTCCACAGCCAGACCGACCTGAGCCAGGAGGTCCTTGGCGTGGCGGTTCAGTGCCGCTCGATCCACCATCCCGAACCGTCGCCTTGGAAGATTCTCAAGCATCAGGTTTTCGGCTATCGAGAGGTAGGGCAGCAGGTTGAGTTCCTGATGAACGATACGGATCCCATGAGCCTGCGCGTCGTGCGGGGTCTTGGGCCTGTAAGGCTGTCCGTCCAAAAGAATCTCGCCGGAATCAGGCTGATAGATGCCGGCGAGCAGCTTGATGAGCGTCGACTTGCCAGCACCGTTTTCGCCCAGCACGACGTGGGTCTCGCCTCGTCGAAGCTGAAGGCTGATCCCTTCGAGCGCGACCACGCCCGGAAAGATTTTCCCGACACCCTGCAGGTCTAAAATTACATCGGCTGACTGCATAGACCGTTCCCTTGAAACTGCGCGCTCGGGAAGGGGAGCGCTCGATCAAGCGCTTCCCTCGCGATTGCTGAGTTTCTTACAGGTCCTTGGCCGTGATCAGCTTGATATCGGTCTTGACCCAACCGGAATGCGTCTCTCCGGCCAGTTCCGCAATCCCATAGTCGATGCCCATTGCTGCCATCTGGGCGCCGAACTGATCAATGGTGGCAAGCATCTTGTTTGCCTTGATCAGCGGCTGAACGGCAGGAATATTGTCGAAGCCGACGACCTTGATCTGGCCCGACTTGCCGGCCGCATCGAGCGCCTTGACCACACCAAGCGCCATCGAATCGTTGGCAGCCATCACGCCCTGGATGTCCTGATATTGCGTCAGGAAATTGGTCATCAACGTATTGGCTTCTTCCGTTTCCCAATGCGCGGTTTTGGAGTCCAGCAGGGTCAAACCTCCTGCTGCAACTGCATCGTCGAAGCCCTTCTTGCGCTCCTTGGCATTGTCGGCTTCTGGATTGCCCTCGAGAATGACGACCTTGGCGCCTTTGCCGAGATCTTGAGCAAGTGCCATGCCGGAGAGCTTCGCGCCTTCACGATTGTCGGGTCCGAAGAAGGCCAGATCGACGCCTGCCTGCTTCTTGGCCTCTTCATCCAGGGCGACATCGATATTGATGACCTTGATGCCGGCCTCAAGTGCTTTCTTAACCGGAGTCACCATGGCCTTGGAGTCCGCTGGCGCCAACACGATGACGTTGAACTGCTGCGTGATGAAGTTCTCGATAGCATCCACCTGCGCGGCGAAATCGCGTTCGTCCTTCATGCCGACGGCGGCGAACTCGAACTTGTCGGTGTTTTTGGCGGCGTAGTCTTCTGCTCCCGCCTGCATTTGCTTGAAGAATTCGTTTGCGAGCGACTTCATGACGAGACCGATTTTTGGCTTATCGGCAGCAAGCGCTTGCAGAGACGGAAGAAGCAGGGTGCCTGCTCCCGCTGCACCAGCGACGAGCAAGTGACGGCGCGAAAGTCGGTATGAACCCGCCCCAGAAGCGGTGAAAAGCTTGGTCATGCATTCCTCCCAAAATGCTCGGCGACGCTAGCCGAAGGCAAGAGCAAGGAGGATGTAGAATGGTTTGCTTGTCAATATGGCTGGCAGGGGGCGTCGGCGATGACGTAGCCGGGCACGTCCGATCAAATAAACGACGCGATGCGTTGCCACAGCGCTTCAGGCGATCCTGTCATGATCAAAGCCAAAGTGAGTGCGACGACGACTAACGCCTGAAGCAGGATGATGCCGCGGAGCCTCGAACGGAAGGGCTCTTTTTGCGTCTTATGCCGGATCGTCTGCTGCGCAATCATTGTTCCGAAGCTACCGCCGATCAAAGCCAGGTTTAGAAGCGTCGTCTCGCGAATGCGTCTTGCGCCTTTCCTGGCCTTGCTCTTGTCGAGCACCATCGCAGCATAGGCGAGCAGATTTACCCCGACGAGGTAACCGATGAACACGAGTGCGAACTGCAAGGCGTCGTCTTTCGTCGTGGAATGAGCGCTGGTAGGCGCCATTCCCACCAAGCGCCAGATGTAAGAAGCTTGATTAAGCTCCTTGATGACTAGCTCTCGGGAGCAATCCATTTTCGGTTACGATTTCGTCGAACTGACTGATCTTTGCGAAAAAGGCGGGTCTCACAGTTCGCAGCTTGCTGCCGTCGATCACCAGGGTTTTGCGAAGCGCGCGCTGCATTGCGATCTGCTTGATCGGCACCTCGTTGAAGTTCGAGCATGTGACGCCCTGCTGTTCGTGTACGCCGCCGGCCGAAAGGATCGCGTGATTGATGCGTAGATGCTCCATCGCGTGGATAGCCTCGTCGCCGGAGAAGGTTTGCGCGGCGGGATGGAACAGGCCCCCCAGAAGGATCATCCTAATGTTGGGCCGCTGAGCTAGACGGTTCGCGATATTCAGCGAATAGCAGACGACGGTCAGCGGCACTTCAATTGGCAAATAGGCAATCAGATGCGGAGTGGTTGTTCCGCAATCCAGGAAGATCGTATCGCCGGGCTCGATCAGGGCTGCAACCCTCCTGCACGCCGCGTCCTTTGCTTCTGCGTGTTCGTCGCTTTCCTTATCTAACCGGTAGAGACCATCACGCTCGGTTTGAGGCGCAAGAATGTAGCCGCCAAGATAGTGGAACGTGTCTGGTGCTGCAGCGAGATCGCGCCGAACCGTCATCTCTGAAACGCCGAGACGCTCAGCAGCCTGCTTGAGGTGAAGCACGCCCTCTGCCTTGAGTTGTGCGGCGAGCATCGCCAAGCGTTCAGGCTTCTTCACCTTAACAATCCTCAGACCTTATCAACCGCCCATCCCATTCGATCCCGCTAATTGTCAAATTGTTCGCTTGACCGGTCAACAGGTTCATGGAAGACATATCACATATTCTGTGAAGATTATCACAGACGGGAGGACAGGATGAGCACGAACAAGGCTGCGGAGGCGAGCATTGAACTCGCTGGGCTCATCGATCATACCGTGCTCAAGCCGGACGCATCGCGGGCCGATGTGGCACGTCATTGTGACGAGGCGTTGGAGCACGGCTTTGCGTCCGTTTGCGTCAACGGCGTCCATGCCGGCTTTGTGGCCCGACGCCTGAAGGGCAGTGCAGTCAAGACCTGCGCCGTTCTCGGCTTTCCTCTTGGGGCGTCTGGAGCGGAGAGCAAGGCGCTCGAAGCCGCAGCTTTGGTAAAGGCCGGGGCAGACGAACTCGACATGGTTCTGGATATCGGCGCTCTTCGTGAAGGCGATCTTGCGCGCGTCGAGGCGGATATCCAAACCGTACGCGATGCTTGTCGGGGCAAGGTCTTGAAGGTCATCCTTGAAACTGCACTGCTCGACGATGCGCAGAAGGAAGCCGCTTGCAGGATCGCGGCTGAGGTCGGTGCTGACTTCGTTAAGACATCGACAGGCTTCTCAACTGGCGGCGCAACGATCGATGATGTCAAGCTGATGCGCCGGATCGTTGGCGACAAGCTTGGAGTCAAGGCTTCGGGCGGTATCCGTGATGCGAAGACTGCGCTTGCGATGGTTGAGGCTGGTGCCAGCCGCATAGGTGCCAGCGCCAGTGTGGCCATCGTATCGGGAGCAAGCGACGCGCCGGCGGGGTACTGACGGTCTCGCGGAAAGGAATGTCGGGCGGCCAGTGTTCGTCCGATCCTTTAATTGAAACATACGGGAGGAAGTAGAATGAGAAAGCAGATCTTGGCTTTGGCGGCGGTTCTGCCATTTTTGGCAGGACCCGCACTCGCCCAACGTGTCGTTGACACCACGAATGCGCGCAAGGACATTTCGGCTGAGGTGACGGGCAAGAAGTTCGTTATCGCCACCGTTGTGAAGGTCGACGGTATCGCCTGGTTCGACCGTATGCGCGAGGGCGTGAAGCAGTTCGGCGAGGACACCGGGCACGACGTTTGGCAGGTCGGTCCGAGCGCTGCCGACGCGGCCGCTCAGGTGCAGCTCGTTGAAAACCTGATTGCACAGGGCGTCGATGCAATCACGATCGTCCCGTTTTCTATCGAGGCCGTCGAGCCTGTGCTTCAGAAAGCACGTGATCGCGGCATCGTGGTGATCGCCCATGAGGCGTCGAACCTGAAGAACGCGGACTATATCCTCGAAGCGTTCGACAATAAGGCCTACGGCGCCAAGTTGATGGAAGTACTGGGCAAGAGCATGGGCGGCGAGGGTGAGTATGTCACCACGGTCGGCAGCTTGACGTCCCAGTCCCAGAACGAATGGATTGATGGCGCGGTTGCCTATCAGGAAGCCAACTTCCCCAACATGAAGCAGGCCACGAAGCGTCTCGAAACCTATGATGACGCCAACACCGACTATACACGTCTGTCTGAAACGCTGACCACCTATCCCAAGCTGAAGGGCATTCTTGGTGGTCCGATGCCAACGTCGGCCGGCGCTGGTCGGTTGATCGCGGAACGTGGATTGAAGGAAAAGCTGTTCTTCGCTGGTACCGGTCTGCCCTCGGTTGCAGGCGAGTATCTGAAGAATGGTGACATTCAATACATCCAGTTCTGGGACCCGGCCGTTGCCGGATACGCAATGAACACCTTGGCGGTCATGGCTCTCACGGATAAGAAGGCCGAGATCAAGGCTGGTTTGAACCTTGGCCTGGGTGGCTACGAGAACCTCACGACACCGCAGGGCGGTGCCGCGAACCTGCTTTATGGGCAGGGTTGGGTCGGCGTCACCGCCGAGAACATGGACAAGTATCCGTTCTAATCGCCGGCAATCTTCAAACGGGGCGCGCAAGCGTCCCGTTTCGTCGTCCGCGAAGGCAAGGAGCGGCCATGCAAGCGCCGTTGATCGAACTAACCTCCATAACCAAGCGCTTTCCCGGAATGACGGCGCTCAATAATGTCGATTTCTCCATCGAGCCGGCAGAGATTGTCTGCCTTGCCGGCGAGAACGGTTCCGGCAAATCGACGCTGATCAAGGTGCTTTCCGGAATCTACCGCCCTGAACAAGGCCGGCTGGTCTTCGATGGCGAAGAGATCGCCACCCTTTCGCCGCGTGAGGCCATCGCGCGCGGCGTTCAGGTGATTTATCAAGATTTCTCGCTGTTTCCGAACCTCACGGTTGCCGAAAATCTCGCACTCAGTCGTTTCCTTGGCGAAAAGCGCCAGTTGATGAACCGGGCTGAGGCGCGCCGCATCGGACAAGAAGCGCTGGATCGACTTGGCGTTTCCATCGATCTCGAAGCTGAGGTCGGTTCTCTTTCAACCGCGGACCGCCAACTCGTCGCCATTGCCCGTGCCTTGATGTCGCCGGTGCGTCTGCTGGTCATGGACGAACCGACCACGGCGCTGACGGGCCGGGAAATCGATCGTCTCTTCGCATTGGTCCGCGAGATCAAAGCAAAGGGGATCGCGGTGCTCTTTGTCAGCCACAAGATGCGCGAGATGCTCGAGATTTCCGAGCGGATCGTCATCTTCCGCAACGGCCGCAAGGTCGCCGAGGGCTCGACCGCCGATTTTACCGAAGGCTCCATAACGAAGGCGATGACCGGGCAAGAGATCGGCGGTGAGGGATACGAAGGTCCGCCCTCTGACGCGCCCATTCGTCTTGCCGTTGCCGGTCTTTCCGTTCCTGGCCGGGTCGAGGATGTTTCATTCTCCCTGCGCGCCGGCGAGATCGTGGGCTTGTCGGGCCTTCTCGGTTCAGGCCGGACGGAACTTGCACTCGCACTGTTCGGCTTGTCTCCTGACCACGGCGGGTGGATCGAAATCGACGGGCATGCGATTGAAGCCAAGGAGGTCAACGCGGCAATCGACGCGGGCATCGCTTACGTGCCTGAGGACCGCTTGTCCGAGGGGCTGTTCATGACGCAGTCCATTGCGCGCAACATCAATGCCGGTGTGATCGACCGATTGTCGAGCGGACCGTTTGTCGACAAAACGGCCTTTTCTCAAGCAGCCGAGGATACGGTGTCCTCGTTGCGGATTGCCACTCCTGGCATCGAAAAGGCTGTCGGGCTCCTGTCCGGCGGCAATCAGCAGCGCGTCGTTATCGGGCGCTGGCTTCAAACCGGCCCCAAGGTGCTCATCCTCAATGGTCCGACCGTCGGTGTCGATGTCGGGTCCAAGGCCGAAATCCACCGACAGCTTCGTAAACTCGCCGTTGAGAACGGACTCTCGGTGCTGATGATTTCCGATGATGTGCCCGAGCTCATTCAGAATTGTAACCGCATCCTCTTGATGCATCGTGGCCGCTTGATCGACGAGATCCAAGCCGTTGGCGTGGAAGAAGACGACATCCATGCCCGTCTCAAAGGGCTCGACTGATGCGCCTCCCAGCTTTTCTGCACCGCTCTCAGGCAGCCGTCGCGCTCGTCCTCCTCGCCGCAATCGTCATCATCGGCGCGATCAATCCCGCATTCTGGCAGCCAGACAATCTTTTCAATCTGGTTCGCGCCAATGTGGTGATCGGCATCATGGCACTCGCGGTGCTTCTGGTGATGATCTCGGGCGGCATCGACGTCTCTTTCCCAGCCTTCGCGGCGGCGGCGATGTATCTGACTGTCATCGCCATGAACCATTTCGGGTATCAGGGGGTCGTTCTTCCATTCATCGCCGCGACGCTCATCGGCGCGTTTTGCGGGCTCCTGAATGCCGTGTTCATCCATACGTTCCGGATGATCCCGCTCATCGTCACGCTTGGCACCGCGTCGGTGGTGCGTGGTCTTCTGCTTGGGCTTGTTGGCACCAGTATCGTGAATATCGACCGGATGCCGCAGTCTCTTATCGGCTTTGGCCGGTCCACGGTTTCGATCGCCGGCAGCCAGTTGACGCTGATGATCTTCGTTTATCTCGGCCTTGCCGTTCTGGTCTGGTTGTTCCTGACCCGCACCATGCTCGGACGCGGCCTGCATGCCTACGGAGGCGATCCGGAATCCGCCCGCCGAGTGGGCTTTCCGACCCGGCGCATCGTTTATGCCGTGTATATTGCGGCAGGTGCGCTGGCGGGTTTCGCCGGTTTGTTGCATGCGTCGATGATCTGGCTGGCAAACCCGCGTGATTTCGTCGGCTACGAACTCGATGTCATTGCAGCCGTCGTGCTTGGCGGTGCCTCGATCTTCGGCGGCCGAGGCTCGGTACTTGGCACGATCCTGGGTGTCGCACTGCTCGTGCTGATCAAGAACAGCCTCATCATCCTTCGCGTCGACAACACCTGGCAAAGCGTCGTCGTGGGCGCGGTTATCGTCGTCGCCACCGCCGTCACGGCTTTGCGAGACCGCCGCAAGGCGAAGGCAGGGAGTTGACCCGTGGGCAAGTTCGATTTTCGCCGGATCATCGACCGGGACAACAACATCGCGCAGCTTCTGATCATCACGCTCGTGATCTTCGCGACCATGTCGTTCCTCGAACCAAGCCGGTTCCTGCGCTACTACAACTTTGAAAGCATCAGCTTCATTTTTCCTGAGCTTGGCATTCTCGCCATTGCGATGATGCTGGCCATGCTGACCGGCGGGATCGACCTTTCGGTGATCGGCGTTGCCAACCTGTCGGGAATTCTTGCCGGTGTGTTCTTTACCCGGATCATGGTGGCTGAGCCGGGTGCCACCGGCCTGGAAGAGGTCATGCGCGTTGGCTTGGGCGCGTTGCTGGCCATGATGGTTGGTCTGATCGCGGGGCTCATCAATGGACTGCTGATTGCAAAAACAAAGATCACGCCGATCTTGGCGACGCTCGGCACGGGCCAGATCTTCGTGGGGCTTTGCGTCGTGCTGACGGGTGGGCCTGCCATTACCGGCTTTCCCGCTTATTGGGGGCTGATCGGGAATGGCAAGATCTTTGGCATTGCCGCCCCGCTCGTTCTGTTCCTGCTTGTGGCCATCACGATCGCCCTCGTGCTTACGCGCACACCCTTCGGCACCAAGCTCATGCTGATCGGCACCAACCCACGCGCCGCCGTCTTTGCTGGCCTGCGCTCGGAGCGGATGATCATCCTGTCCTATATGACAACCGGCGTTCTGGCCTCGATCGCGGGTATCATGTTGTCTGGGCGAACAAACGCGGCGAAGTCCGATTACGGCACCTCTTATCTTCTTCAGGCGGTGTTGATCGCTGTTCTTGGCGGAACCAATCCAGCTGGCGGGCGGGGTACGGTGCTCGGTGTCTCGATCGCCGTGATCGCACTCATGCTGTTGTCCAGCGGCTTTCAGATGATGCGCTTCTCGAATCATTTGATCGACTTCATCTGGGGCGCGTTCCTGCTCATCGTCATCGCGATCAATGCCTTCAGGAACCGCGCACGATGACCATCACCCATCTTCGGCCTGCTTTTTTCGACGAGGTCGAACGGCCATGCGTTCAGCATGGCAAGCTGACCGCGACGCTCTTTCGGTATTCGACGGGCGTGGAGGCGATTCGCCTGTCCCATGCGAGGGGCAGCCTCGTCGTGCTGCCTTATCTTGGTCAGATGATCTGGTCGGCCGCGTTCGACGATGTCGACCTAAAGATGAAGAGCTTCTTCCCCGCGCCCCGTCGGGTCACGACGATCGGGGAAACCTACGGCTGCTTCGCCTTCCATTCCGGACTGCTGCGCAATGGCGTGCCCGGCCCCGAGGATGATCATGCCGCGCATGGTGAAATGCCTTGTGCGCCGATGGATACTGCCGCGATCGAAGCCGGCGAGGATGAGGAGGGTCGGTTTCTCCGGGTCCTGGGCACATATGACTATGCCATGGGCTTCGGCCCGCATTATCTGGCACGACCGAGCGTCACCTTGCGCGAAGGCAGCGCGCTGTTCGACATGGCCATGGTGGTGGAGAACCTGTCGGCCTCGCCGATGGATCTCATGTATATGTGCCATGCCAACTTCGCTTACGCGGAAGGTGCGGAGATCCTCCAGCAAACTCCGTTCGACGCTGTGTCGACACGCGTGCGCCGTGCCGTGCCGCGCCATGTTCGACCAAATCCCGAATACCTGGCCTTCATCGACAGGCTCGCTGCAGACCCCTCCCAGTCACGCTTCCTGGCACAAGGTGCAAGCTACGATCCCGAACAGGTCTTCTATGTCGAAGGACTGGAAACCGACGATACCGGCAAGACCCACGCCATGCTGCTCAGGCCACAGGGTGATGCATTCGCCATGCGGTATCGCCCGGATCAGTTTCGCAAGACCGTTCGCTGGATCCTGAACGGCGGCGATCAGTCCGTGGCGGCATTCGCGCTTCCTTCAACCTGCGAGCCCGAGGGCTACACCGCGGAGCGTGCGAAGAACAATGTTCTCCAGTTGAAAACCGGCGAAACCGCGTCCTTCGACGTGCGGCTCGGCTATCTCAACAAGGCGGAGGCTGTGGCTGAAACCGAACGTTTCGCATCCTATCGCTGAAGAGGCTTCCATGACCCAGAAAATTGCCGTTGTTGGCTCGAACATGATGGATCTTGTGACCTATGTCACGCGCATGCCCGATCCCGGCGAAACGCTGGAAGCACCGAGCTTCGAAATGGGGCACGGAGGAAAGGGCGCAAACCAGGCGGTTGCAGCCGCGCGTCTCGGCTCGGAGGTCATGATCGTCACCAAGGTCGGCGACGACGCCTTCGCGGATGCGACCATCCGCAACTTCGAAGCCAACAAGATCGACACGGCATTTGTGGGCAAGGTGCCCGGTGTCTCGTCGGGCGTCGCTCCGATCTTCGTGGACGCGTCGAGTGAAAACTCGATCCTGATCGTCCCGGGCGCCAACGCCCACCTTCTGCCCGGTGATGTCGATGCTGCCGCGGACCAGCTTAAAGCCTGCAATCTGATCCTGCTGCAGATGGAAGTTCCCGCGCCGACTGTTTACCGTACGATCGCCTGGGCAAAGGCGAACGGCGTGAAGACCGTTCTGAACCCGGCTCCTGCTGCCGCCGACCTCGACGTAGCGCGCATAGCAGCGGTGGATTTCCTGGTTCCCAATGAGACGGAACTCGCCATCTTGTCTGGATTACCGGTCGGTAGCGAAACCGAGGCTGAAACTGCAGCACGCAGTCTGATCAGCCGGGGTGTCGGCACCGTGATCGTGACCATGGGATCGCGCGGCGCGTTACTGGTAGAAGCTGGCCAGACGCAACGCGTCGATGCAGTAGACGTCGTGCCTGTAGACACGACCGGAGCAGGCGATGCCTTCATAGGCGCCTTCGCGCATTTCTTCGCAGGGGGTACCCCCGTCCTAGCCGCGCTCAAACAAGCTGCTGCTTACGCAGCGGACACCGTTACCCGGCGCGGTACTCAGAAGTCCTACGCGACGGCTGAACAGTTCGCCAAACGTCAGGCTGTCGGATAGACGACAGCGAGTGACCTGATCCCGCATCAGCCAAACTGCGAGCTTTCTGGGAAATGGCTGTGCGAGCTATTTCTCGTCGTGGTGGGCGCCTGTGTCCTTAATCTGCAATAAGCCTAGCTTGTTCAGGATGTAAGTATCGAAGTTTTGGGCGATCTGATTGAACAAACAGCTTTCGAGGCGAGGACCGTATTCCCTCGTTATGATATGTCGCCGGTAGCTGGCTATCGGTAGATGGGCATCGTCTCAGCCGCTTCTGAAGCGGAAGCGAACTAAGGCTTCCATTTCTAGGGTCTTCTAAGCCTTCGCGGGCTATCGAGGGTACCGAGAGCGGTCTACGGCCGCCTTTCAAATGCTTCTCTGATCAGCTTTCGGGTCCCCGTGAGTGCGCTCGATCGCGCGGCGCGCTGAATGATGGGGCACCTTGAGCCATGCTATCAGCATGGCTCAAGGTTCGTTCCGGATGCATTCAAACCATTACTGTTTAACGCTCATGTCGAAGGCACGAACCCAGTCGTCGCCGCGCGGCTGCCATGTCACCTTGTTCGAGACGCCGAAGGTGGCTGGCTGCTGGTACAGGAAGACGGAAGCGGCTTGATCGCACATCAGCTTGGTAGCTTCCGCGTAGATGGTCTTGCGCTTCTCAGGATCGGTCGTCGCACGGCCCTCATCCAGCAGTTTGCCGAAATCAGCATTGTTCCAGTAGTCGTAGACGTTACCGGGCGCAAACATCGTGAGCATGCCGTCAGCATCGATTGTCGGCCAGGCAAGACCCTGAACCGCCATCTGTGCCAAATCGCGCGCCTTGATCTGCTTGTTCATGAAAGCGCCGAAGTCGATCTCGCTGATCTTCACAGTAAGGCCAATTTCCTGCAGCTGAGAGGCGATAATTTGCGTTACCTCGTCTCCCTGCAAATAGGTGGAAACAGGAACTTCGACCTCGAGCGGCGTGGAAAGGTCGACGCCCGATTCTTCCAGAAGCTGAGCCGCTTTATCGGGATCGTAAGGGTAGGGCTTGAGGTCGGGGTTGTAACCGAAATAGTCCGGTGAGAGGATCTGGCAGTTAGACACCGTGGCCTTACCGTCGAAGATGGATTGAACGATGCCTTCCTTGTCGATGGCGTAGTTCAGCGCCTGACGAAATTTCAGGTTCTCCATCGGGTTCTTCTGATGATTGATCTTCACCAGCATCGACCGTGTTGAATCAACAGCATCCGCATGAGCATTGCCGGAAGCGTTGATGCGTTCGATCTCTGTCGTGGGAACGCCTGTCACGAGATCGACTTCGCCAGCCATCAAGGCAGCAACCCGGCTGCCGATCTCTGGAATGGTGCGGAAGTTGACGGTATCGAAGGCGGGCTTCTCGCCCCAGTAATCCGGATTGGCCTTCAGCGTGATGTGGTCGCCCGGCACGTTCTCTGCCACGGTGTAAGGGCCGCCCGACATGGTTTCGGATGCCGGATTGTGAGTTTTTGCCCATTCTGGCGGCAACAGGAAGAACATCGACAGTTGGTCGGCGAAAGCGGGGTAGGGCGAAGAGGTTTTCACCTCTACCGTCAGTGGATCAACCACGCGCGCGTCCGAGACCAGTTCGAACCAGGCTGCAATACGCGCACCGACCGCCTTGTCGCGCACGCGATCGAGATTCCACTTCACGGCTGCGGCATCGATCTTTTCGCCATTGGCGAAAGTGGCGCCTTCCGCCAGTTCAAAGCGCCACGTGACATCATCCACCATGGTCCACTTCTTGGCCAAGGCAGGCTGAAGCTTCAGATCCGGGGCGCGCAGGATAAGCGACGGATAGATGTGGCTGAGGACGCTGAGGTCCGAACCCACCGACGCGGTCATGTGCGGATCAAGCGTGTTGACCGACACGCGCATGGCGATCGTGACGGACTTGGCATCCTGGGCCGAGGCCGGCGCAACAAGCGGCAAGGTATAGGCCAGGGCGCCGGCGGCAACGCCGGCGAAGAAGGCAGTGCGGGACATCAACGGCATGCTGCAACCTTTCTAGAGCGGGAAGATCAGGTGAGAACGAAGTGCTGCGGGGCGACTTCCTGCAGGGTTTGTCCGGGCCGGGGACCATGCATTTCGAGGTCGAACTGAACGTGGCGTCGATTGCGCTCAATGTCGGGATCCGGCACCGGGATCGCGGTCAACAGCGCTTTTGTATAGGGATGGCGAGCATCGCCGAAGATCGCCTCACTCGGCGCCATCTCGACGATGCGGCCGCGCAGCATTACCGCCACGCGGTGGCAGAGATAACGGACCATGGACAGGTCGTGCGCCACGAAGAGGTAAGCTAGCCCCAGCTCATCCTGGAGATCCTGGAAGAGGTTGACGATCTGAGCCTGAATCGACACGTCGAGCGCGGTGATTGGCTCGTCCGCGACGATGAAGCTTGGATTGAGCGCGATGGCCCGAGCAATGTTGACGCGCTGACGCTGCCCGCCGGAAAACTCGTGCGGATAGCGGGTCATGAAGCTCGGATCGAGTCCCACCTTGCGGAAGAGCTCAGCTGTACGATCCTGCCGCTCGGAGCCAGGCGCAGTCTTGTGGACGACCATCGGCTCAGCAACGAAAGCGCCGACCGTCATACGCGGATTGAGGGCGGCATAGGGATCCTGGAAGACGATCTGCATTTCCCGCCTGAACGGCTTCAGCTCGGACGCCGACAGTCCGGTGATTGTCTGGTCCTTGAACAGCACTGTTCCGGATGTCGGCGCTTCCAGTTGGAGCAACACGCGGCCGGTGGTGCTTTTGCCTGAGCCAGATTCGCCCACCAGACCGAGCGTCTCGCCCGGAGCAATGTCGAAGCTAACATCGTCAACCGCCGAGATGCCGAAGCTGTTGCTGCCCAACCAAGTTTTGCGGCCGCCATAGCGTTTGACGAGGTTGCGAACGGAAAGAAGAGGGGCGTCGCTCATGCAGGCTTCTCCTGGCGAGCTCGAAGCGCCATCGGGAGATCGTACCAGGCGGCGACGAGATGGCCAGACATGCTATCGGGTACCTGGACCAAGGGCGGAACCTCATGAAAGCAGCGCGGCGTGGCAAACTCGTTGCGGGGCGCAAACGGATCACCTTGCTGCGAGTCAAGGAGGTTCGGCGGCTGGCCGGGAATCTGGTAAAGACGCCTCTGCGTGCGCGCTTCCCCATGTGGCAGAGACCGCAGCAAGCCCCAGGTATAGGCGCTGCGTGGTGTCTTGAAGATCGGGCCAACCGGCCCGCGTTCCATGATACGCCCGCCATACATGACCTGCACCGTGTCGGCCAATCCGGCAACCACGCCCATGTCATGGGTGATCCAGATGACCGTGGTGCCGAACCGCTTCTTCAGGTCACGAACCAGATCCAGCACCTGTGCCTGTACGGTGACGTCTAGCGCGGTTGTGGCTTCATCGGCGATCAGCAGCTTGGGATCGCAGGCAATGCCGATCGCGATCATGACGCGCTGTCGCATTCCGCCGGAAAACTGATGCGGATATTGCCGGATGCGCTCCTTCGCATGGGGGATGCCGACAAGCTCCAGCAGCTCGACGGCGCGTGCCTTGGCCTGCGAGCGCGACAGGTTGCGATGGCGCACCAAGGGCTCCATGAGTTGCCGCTCTACCGTCAGAACTGGATTGAGAGACGTCATGGGATCCTGGAAGACGAAGCCGATGCGCCCACCTCGAAGCTGGCGAAGTTCCGCTTCCGACATCTTGAGAAGGTCTCGACCTTCAAACAGCACCTCACCGGACACGATGCGGCCGGGCGGGCAGGGCACAAGCCCGACCATCGACAAGGCATGGACGCTCTTGCCTGATCCGGATTCGCCGACGATACCGAGCGTCTCACCATCATGCAGGGTGTAGGACACGTCGCTGACGGCATGAACGGTGCCAGCCGGCGTGTCGAAGACCACAGACAGGTCGCGGACTTCCAGAAGTGGCGCGCTCATCGGACGCTCCTTTGCCGCGGATCGAAGTAGTCTCGCAGCCAGTCGCCAACGAGGTTGACGCTCAAGACAGTCAGCACGATCGCGAGTCCTGGGAATGTGACGATCCACCAGGCGCCGGACATATAAGTACGCCCATCCGCAAGCATGCGACCCCAGCTTGGTGCGGGCGGTTGAACGCCGAGGCCGATGAAGGAAAGAGCGGCATCCATGATGATGACACGCGCGAGTTCAAGTGTGGCAACCACAAGCGCCGGCGTCAGGATGTTCGGCAGGATGTGGCTGAACATGATGCGGGCGGTGGAAGCGCCGATCGCCTTTGCCGACAGGACGAATTCGCGTTCGCGAACCGCCAGCACCTGGCCGCGCACGATGCGCGCGTAGCGGATCCAGCTGGTGAGAGCGAGCACGATCACGAGGTTGGTTGTGGATGGGCCAACCGCTGCGACGACGAGCAAGGCGAGCAGCATCAAGGGCAGCGCCAGCTGGATGTCGACCAGGCGCATCAGCAGGCTGTCGACAAAGCCGCGAAAGTAGCCGGCAATGATGCCGAGTGTGACGCCGACGATGCCGCCAAGAACAACAGCGCCGCAGGCAATCAGAAGCGTTGTGCGGCTGCCGAACACGATGCGCGAGAGGATGTCGCGACCCAGTTGATCCGTGCCAAACGGGTGCGGTCCGGGACTGAACAGGCCCGTCCAGGTCGGTGGAGAAAGGCGTGCAGTCAGGCTGCCTCGGATGGGATTCGGCAAACCAAGCCAGGGTGCGGCAATGGCGATCGCCACGAAAACCAGCAGGATAATCCAGCCGAACAAGCCGGCCTTCGAACGAAAGAGGGCGGAGAAGAACGGCTTCACGGAACTCTCCTAACGCCGTTCGCGGATGCGGGGATCGAGCAGGCCGTAAAGCAGGTCGATCGCGAGATTGATCACAACGAAGATGAATGCGATCAGAGCAACGCCTGCCTGGATCACGGGGAAGTCCTTGGCCTCAATGGCCTGGATGATGAGGCGGCCAACGCCGGGCCACGCAAACACGGTCTCGGTCACGACGGAGCCGCCCAGAAGCTCACCGGTAATGATGCCGATCATGGTGACGACGGGGATCAGCGCGTTGCGCCCGACATGCCAGATGAAGATCGTTCGCGGCATCAGCCCCTTGGCGCGGGCGGTGCGCACATAGTCTTCCTTCAAGACGTCGAGAAGGTTAGAGCGCAGAAGGCGTGCGATCGAGGAACAAACGAAGACGGCCAGCGTGACGGCGGGCAGGATCAGATGGGAGATCGTGCCGTAACCACCGGTCGGAACCCAGCCGAGATCGACCGCAAAGAACAGGATGAGCATGATGCCCAGCCAGAAAACGGGTGTCGCCTGACCAAGAAGAGCGAAGATCATCACGATCAGCTCGGCGACGGTGCCTTTCTTTAGGGCCGCGATGGAGCCGGCTACGGCGCCGATCAACGTTCCCAAGATGATGGCAGCGGTCGCGAGTTCGAGCGTCGCCGGCATACGCTCCAGAACAACCTGCATGGCCGGTCGCCCGAACTGGAACGATTGGCCAAAATCGCCCTGAAAGACCTGGCCAATATAGGTAAGATATTGCTCGATCAGCGGCCGATCGAGCCCGAGTTGCGCATTCAAGGCATCGATCTGCTCGGCAGATGCACCAAGTGGCAGCAACAGGGCTGCCGGATCGCCGATGATGCGCGTGACGAAGAAGACGATCGTGAGCACGCCCCAAACCGCGATCAACGCTTCCAGAATCTTGGTCAGAAGATAGCGGATCACGCGATGCCCTTTTTAATCGCACTGCGGAGTAGTGCGCGCAAGGAAGTCGCGCACGGCAGCCATGACGGTGTCCTTCGCCTCGACATGCACCGCATGATTGGCGTTTGGCACTTCCAGCAGCTCTGCGTTGGGGACGCACTCCGCGATAAGGCGGGAGTGATTGGGCGGGCAGATCCAGTCCTGCGCGCCCACGATCACTAGGGTTGGAACCTTGATCTCGGGCAGGCGGTCGCGCAGGTCGTAGCTGCGCTCCTTGAAGAGCGCGTTGTGGGTTTCTGTATGCAGATGCATGGTCCGCACACGTTCCAGCGCCGCATCGGGATCGAACTTCTCGTAATAGAGCGGCTGGAAGGCAAGCCAGATGAGACGCAATTCCGTGTCGTCGATGACGGTGTCGGAGAAGATCTTGCGCAGCATTGCCTCCGACGCACTGGGTGCCTTGTGCAGGCGGGCGCGGAAGTTGTCGAAAGCGTCTTCCTCATTATGGTGGCTCGGCGCTGTGCCGCGCAGGATGAGCCGCGACAGACCCTCCGGATATTTGACCGCGTAGGTCAGCGCGATCATGCCGCCGAACGAACCGCCCTGAAGGATGATCTTGCGTCCGCCGCACTTCTCGATACGGAAGGCTTCGACGTCATCGGCGAACTGCTCGAATGTATAAGGGGGCGTCAGGCTCGTTTCGCCGCAGCCGCGCTGGTCATAGGCAATGACGCAGTAGTTGTCGGTAAGTGCGCTCCAGGCGCCGAACTCACCCTTTCGGTCGCCGATACCCCGCCCACCGTGCAGCGCGATGATCGTCTCGTCATGCTCGGTCCCGGCTTCATCATACACGAATGTGGCGCCGTTCAGGTCGATCGTTGCCAAGATGCAAGCCTCCGAGCGCGACTGCCCCGAGCCGCAGAACCATTGTTGGCTACAATAGAAACAGGAAATGGCGCCAATTTCAAATGCGAATCCTTGCAGTCAGCTAAAAAATATGCACGAGCAATTTTGATGAAGTTTTGAGCTTAGCCCTTGTCGGCCAAGGTGACATGTTTGGCCGTGACTTCTCGCAGGCGAGCGGCATCACGGGTTCTCAAGGCTTCCACCATCTCGAAATGTTCGCGTGCTGAACGTTCCAGCCTTGCGGGCGTGTTTCCGGCACGTTGAACCGCGATGGGGATGCGCCGTCGCAGATCCCAGATGATCTCGTTCATGAAATGATTGCGGCACGCCGTCAGCATCTCGCGATGAAAAGCGTGGTTAGCGCTGTCCTGTTCCATCACCGTTCCCGTCTGCAGCGTATCGGCAAACATTGTGGCGAGGTAGGACAAACGAGCTACAGTATCACTGGTAATATTCGCAACAAGCTCATCCGCAATTGAGGTTTCAACATAGGCACGAGCCTGCATTATTTGTTGCACACTCTCGCGGTCCACAGAAGGAACATAATACCCGCGATTGGGGACTTTTTGGACGATCCGCCTCGTTGTGAGGTGATCAAGAGCATGCCGAAGTGCCAGCCTCGTCGAGCCATATCGCTCTTCGAGGTCGATCTGCTTCAGCCACATGCCCGGAACGAGGACACCGCGATAGATGTCGGCTTCGATCGTTTCCGCTAAGGTCGAAGTGGCGGAAGGGGCGTCTTGCGTCATCAATCCTGATCCCGTCTCAGAGAGTTTGTTCCAGCACACGAAGCAGTGCTTCGGCACGCAGGCTTGTACCCTACCATTTGGCCGTTCGGTTGACAGCGCCTAAAATTGGCGCCAATCTGAGCAACACTGTCCTTGTTCCTCCTTTCCGCGAGGCTTCCATCTTGTCGAGCAGTTCTTCTTCCGGTGCCTCACGCCTTCGCGTCGGCGTGGATTCCGGCGGCACATTCACCGATGTCTGCGTCTTCGATGAAGAAAAGGGCGAGGTCTTCGTGTGGAAGGTCTCAAGTACGCCACATGATCCATCCGAAGGCATCACAACGGGCATCGAACAGGGCTTGAAAGCTCTGCCTGAAGGGGAAGCAGATCCGGCCTCTCTGATCTATTTCGGTCATGGCACCACCGTCGGCACCAATGCGCTGATCACCGGACGCGGTGCGGACACCGGTCTGATCACCACGGAAGGCTTCCGTGACATTCTGGAAATCCGTCGTCAGAAGCGCCCCGATCTTTATGATCTGCAAACCGTAAAGCCGCCGATCCTCGCGTCCCGCGACAAGCGCCTCGAAGTGAAAGAGCGGATCCTGTTCGACGGAACGGTGGAAACGCCGCTGGACGAGGAGGACGTGCGCCGCGCGGTTCGCCGCTTGAAGGAGGAGGGTGTCGGGGCCATTGCCATCTGCACGCTCTTCTCCTTCATCGAGCCGAAGCACGAAGCCCGCATTCGCGCGATCGTGGAAGAGGAATATCCCGAAGCCTTTATCAGCGTCTCGCATGAGATCGCGCCGGAGTTTCGCGAATATGAGCGGCTGTCGACCACGGTCGTGAATGCCTATCTCGGTCCGATCATGAAGGCCTATCTCGACCGCCTTTCGCCGCGGCTGGCTGAGATCGGCGTTCATGCCGAACCGCATCTGACTCAGTCGAATGGCGGTGTCATCTCCTGCGAAACGGCCAAGACGCAGCCGGTCCGCACCGTTCTCTCGGGGCCTGCGGCAGGCGTCATGGCGGCGCTGGCCGTCGGCCGTTCCACGGGCTTCGACAATCTCATCACCTTCGACATGGGTGGTACGTCCAGCGACGTTTCGCTGATTGATCGCGGCCGTCCGCAGATGGCGAACGACATCGAGGTGCATGGCTATCCGCTGAAGGTGCCGATGCTCGACATCCATACGGTGGGTGCGGGCGGTGGCTCCATCGCCCATGTCGACAATGGCCTGTTGAAAGTTGGGCCGCGCTCAGCCGGTGCAGCTCCCGGCCCTGTCTGCTACGGACGCGGCAATGACGAGCCGACGGTGACCGATGCGAACGTCGTTCTCGGCATCCTCAACCAGACCCATTTGCTCAATGGCCGCATGCCGATCGATGCGTCGGCGTCGAAGGCTGCCATGCAGCGGCTGGCCGACAAGCTCGGCATAAGCGTGATGGATGCAGCCCAAGGCATCATCCGCGTCGTTGTCGCCAATATGGCGAAGGCCATCCGAGTCATCTCCGTGGAGCGCGGCTATGACCCGCGCGATTACGTGATGCTCGCTTTCGGCGGCGCCGGCCCGATCCACGCCGCTCGGCTTGCCGCCGAACTCGACATTCCCCGCATCATGATCCCGAAACATCCCGGCATCATGTGCGCCATGGGCCTTCTGCAGTCGGATCTGCGCACCAATATCGCGCTGACCCGCATGACGCGGCTCACCTCGGACGCGCTTCGCCTGCTTGAAGACGGGTTTGCTCAGCTTGAAGTGCGTGCAGCCGACTGGTTCGCCGCTGAAGCGATCGCACCGAAAGCCCGGGCGCTGAAACGTGCCGTCGACATGCGCTATGGCGGCCAGGGCTATGAGCTGACGATCGATTGGCCGGAAGGTGTGGGGGAAGACGCGATCGTCTCTGCCTTGCGCCGCAACTTCGAAGACGCACACCGGCAGCTCTACGGCTATGTCGCAGCCGAAGAACCGATCCAGATCACGACGCTGCGCATCGAAGCGATCGGTCACGTGCCCAAGGCGGAACTGAAAGCCTATCCGGTAGCGGAAGGCTTGGCAAAAGACGCGATCGTCGGCGAACGCCGGGTCTATCTGCCCGAACTCGGCGACTTCGTAGCCGTGCCGCTATATGACCGCGCTTTGCTCGGCCCCGGCCATGTCGTGACTGGCCCGGCGGTCATCGAGCAGATGGACTCCACGACCCTGGTGTTGCCCAAGCAGACCGCCACCGTCGATCCCTATCTCAACCTCATGATTGAGGCCCAGGCATGAACGCCCACCAACCGGTCGTATCCGAACCGCTGCGCGTCGATCCCGTCACCACCGAGGTGATCGGCAGTGCTTTGTCCACCATCGTCGAGGAAATGGGAAAGGCGATTGTGCGCGCGGCCTATTCCACCAACATCAAGGAGCGGCAGGACTGCTCGACGGTGATCTTCGACACCGAAGGCCGCACGGTTGCGCAGGCCGAGCGCATTCCGGTTCATCTCGGCTCGCTGCTCGGCATTTCCGAATGGGTGATGAAGAATGTCGATCTCGCCACGGTGGAGCCCGGCGATGTCTTCATCGGTAACGACGCGCATACCGGCGGCGGAACGCATCTTAACGACATCGTCTTCCTGGAGCCGGTGTTCTTCGAGGGCAGGTTGGTCGCCTGGGTGACGAACCTCGCCCACCATTCCGACTTCGTCGATCGTGGCCACGCCCACATCTATCAGGAAGGCCTGCGTATTCCGCCGATACGCCTTTACCGCAAAGGCGTGTTGCAGCAGGACATCATGGATCTCGTGCTCCTGAACTGTCAGGTGCCGCACGAGCGCATCAACGATTTTCGCGCACAAATGGCCGCCAATCGCCTTGGCGTTCAGCGCTATCAGGCGCTTTGTGCAAAATATGGCGAGCCCACGGTGCGCGCGGCCAGCGCCGAAGTGCTGGATTATGCCGAGCGCAAGACGCGCGCAGGCATCCGCACCATTCCAGATGGCTTGTACGCTTACAGCTGCCGCTTCGACACGCCGTCTTACGACCAGGTGCTCGATCTGAAGGTCAAGGTCGAGGTGAAAGCTGACGAGATCACCATCGATCTGCGCGACAATCCCGAGCAGGTGCGCGCCGGCATCAACATGGTCTATACGGCCACGCTCGCGACCGTCTATTTCGCTGTGAAGTCGCTGGTTGATCCCGACATTCCCGCCAATTCCGGCTTCCATCGCCCGATCCATGTGATCGCGGATGACGGGTCGGTGTTCAAGGCGGTATCGCCGGCTGCCGTTTATACCCGCACAGATATCGGCCAGCGCCTCGTCGACATGATCTTCACTGCGCTCTCGTCTGCCATTCCCGATCGCATTTGCGCTGCCTGTACCGGAGGCGGGCTGGTGACGCTCAGCGGCACGCATCCGCGCACCGGCCGCTTCTATGTCTATAACGAGATGAACGGCGGCGGCATGGGCGCGCGTGCAGCGCAGGACGGGCTGGATGGCGTGCAGGTGCACACCACCAACACCGCCAACATTCCGATCGAGGCGCTTGAGTTCGAACATCCCGTGATGGTCGAGCGCTATGAACTCGTGCAGGATTCCGGGGGTGCTGGAAAATGGCGCGGCGGCATGACCATGCGGCGGCGAATCCGTGTGCTCGACCATCTGGCGACGGTCAATGCCGGCGGCACGAACTCCATCGTTGCGCCCTGGGGCCTGTTCGGCGGACGCGATGCCACGACGACCAATGTGGAACTCGGCGAGGGCGTCGCCCCCTTGAAGAACCGAAACGGGCGTGTCGGTCCCGGCCAGACCATCGTGATGGTTGCGGCGTCGGGCGGTGGCTACGGCGATCCGAAAGAGCGTGACCGTGAGCTCGTGCGCCGTGACCTCAAGGAAGAGCGCATTTCGGAAAAAGCTGCTCGCGAGATTTACGGTCTCGACATCTAGGCCATTGAAGCCGTCCAGCCATTTGTCCCTGAGGTAGTCATGCGCGTAGCGATTTTGGGAGCCGGCGGTGTCGCCTGCGGAATGGCGGCCTTCCTGCACGAGGCCGGGCATGAACCGGTGCTCTGGTCGCCAACGGGGAAAGGCACAGCCGGGCTGCTGAACGATGACCTTGTTTCCACCGGCGCAGTAGAAACGCGTTTCCGCGCCGCCGTCGCATCGAGCGCGGCGGAAGCCTTGGCGGAAGCAGATGTCGCGATTATTGCCTTGCCGGCGAATGGACATAAGGCGGTAATTGACGCTGCTCTGCCGCATATCTGTTCCGGTCAAACGGTGATCGTTAGCGCACAGCTTTCCATGGGGGCGTTGTACCTTGCCAAGGGTCTCGAGGTGCGCAATGTCGATGCCACGGTTGTGGCCTTCGCAACGACCGTCCTCATGGGACGCAAGACTGGACCCGCCAGCGTAACCGTCGGCGGTGTACGGGAACGGCTGGAGGCAGCTGTTCTTCCCGCTTCCGCGGCGCAGGAAGGACTGGCGACCTGCCGCAGCCTGTTCGGCGACCGCTTCCGTCTGGCGGCGAACCTTCTCGCCATCGCACTGTCGAACCTCAATCCGCCGATCCATATGGCAAGCGCGCTTTGCAACCTCACGCGCATCGAAAAGGGTGAGTATTGGGCGAACTACGACGGGATCACGCCGGCCGTTGCGCGTTTGATCGAGGCTCTGGACCGCGAACGCCTTGCCGTGGCCCAGCACTTCGGCGTTTCCGTCCGCACTGTGGAAGAGCACTATCGCCTCACCTTCGGCTTTCCGGAGGGACAAGGCGTGGCTGAAATGGCAGCCGCCGTTCATGAGCGCCGCAAGGGGCCTCCCGGACCGACTTCGCTCGACACGCGCTTTGTGACGGAAGACGTTCCGTTCGGCATCGTGGCGGTGCTGGCCTTGGCGGAAGCCGCCGGCCTCGATCTGCCGCTTCATCGCGCGGGCGTGGATCTCCTCGGCGCGCTTTACGGCCGCGAATTCCGAGCAGAAAACGACCTTCTGCCTTTGGCCGATATCCGCGATCCGCTCGTCTTCGCTCAAGGCTAGATCATGAAGCCCGTCAGCGATTGGGGATGAATGGCATGATCGATCCTGCTGAAGCACGGGCAGAAGGGCTGAAGGCGCTTGAAGCGCAACTTGCCCGCGACTTCCTCAATCTTGAACTACCCGCAAAGCCCTGGGTACCGTCGCGATCTGTTGACGGCCAAATGGTTCGCGACGTTGTCGTAATCGGCGCCGGCATGTGCGGGCTCGCAGCCCTTGCCAAGCTGAAGCTCAGCGGCATCACCAACGTGGTCGCCTATGATGCTGCTGCAAAAGGCGAGGAGGGACCCTGGATCACCTTTGCCCGGATGCAAACGCTGCGTTCGCCAAAGACCCTCGCGGGCCCAAGCCTCGGACTTGCGCAACTCACCTTTCGTGCGTGGTTCACGGCACAGTTCGGCGATGCTGCCTGGGACGCGCTCGACAAGATTTCCAAGGCGCAGTGGATGGATTACCTGATCTGGTATCGCCATGTCCTCGCGCTCCCGGTCCTCAATGACACCCGCATGGTCGGCATCCGCGAAGAAGGCGATCATATCGCGATTGATCTGGAAGGTGCCGAGAATGGCCGTGTCCTCACACGGCATCTGGTCCTGGCAACGGGTCGTTCGGGCCTCGGCGGCTTTTCCGTCCCACCGTTCTTGTCGGAAATCGACCGCCGCTTCTGGGCTCATTCAGCGGATGTCATTGATTTCGATGCACTGAAAGGCAAGCGGGTGGCCGTGATCGGGGCAGGCGCTTCGGCCATGGATAATGCCGCGACCGCGCTTGAAGCCGGAGCAGGGCAGGTTGATCTCCTGATCCGGCGGACAGAAATGCCGCGTATCAACAAGATGACGGGCATCAGCAGCTTTGGCGTCGTTCACGGCATGCAGCACCTGCCGGACGCTTGGAAGTGGCGCTTTGTCGATTACACGCTTTCCAGTCAGACCCCGCCGCCACGCTCTTCGACCTTGCGCGTCTCGCGCCATCCGAATGCCCGTTTCCTGCTGGGCTGCAGCATCAACGGCGTGCGTGTGGACGGGAAAGCTCTCGAACTCGATACGAGCCTTGGCTCAATGAACTATGACTATGTGATAGCGGCTACAGGCTTCACGAACGACTTTGCAGGACGGCCGGAATTCGAAACCATTGCGCCTCACATCCGCACTTGGGCTGACGGGCGGCATACAAGCGAGATGGGACAAGCGCGGCCGGGTCTGAGCGATGCTCCCGACCTTGGTCCCGACTTCGAGTTCCTTGAAAAAGAACCGGGCGCCTGTCCGATGCTCAGGCACATCCATTGTTTCAACGATGCTGCCATGCTCACCCACGGCAAGGTCTCCGGCGATATTCCCGCCGTCAGCGCCGGTGCCGACCGGCTGGTGCGCGGCATCGCAGCCAGCCTCTTTGCGGCCGATGCGGAAACGCATTACGCCAATCTCCAGGCCTATGACACGCCTGAACTTCTCGGCGACGAGTGGGTCGATGCCTCACCCCTTATCAGAAAGGAAGGCGCGCTTTGATGGATGCGATCGACTTGGCCGCGGGCCTTCTCGAAGGAGACGCGCTTCATGTCCTGCGGCGGCGCCGGCCTGAGTTTGTTGGTGGCGCAGAAGCCTGCCGTGCAGCGGTGCTGCATCCGCAAAGCAAACATGGTTTGGGCCGCGATCTGCGTGCTGCATTGGCCTGCCGGATGGTCCGCTTGAATGCAGATGATGAACTGACCTCCGAGTACCAGGCCATCTTGCAAAGTCTCGCGCCCTCACAGGAGCTTCTCGTGCTCGCGGAAGGCGGCCGCATGACCGTCGAACCGCTGGCGACGATCGCACGCCATGTCGATCTGGTGACCCTCACACCGACGGAAGCGCAGGCAGATCATATCCGCCGTTTGGAAGCGGCTGGTTTGACGAACCCTCAGATCGTCGCCCTTTCGGAACTGATCGCCTTCGTCAACTTTCAAACGCGCGTCGTTGCAGGTCTGCGCTTGTTGAGGTCCGCATGAGTGTCAAATCCGTTCGCTTGAAGCCGCTGACCTGGCATCCCCATATCGCGCCTGTCAGCCTGGAAGAAGCGACGGCCGAACAACTCGAGGCGATGAAGGTCACGCCGTCCGCCAAGAAAGTTTCGGAATATGTGCGCACGCTGGCCCATGATCCCGAAAGCTACGTTGCGCGGACCGTCCTCTTCAACGCTATCATGTATGCGGAAGGTGGTCTGCCGCGGCCGGATCGTGAACTGGGAGCGCTCAGCGCCTCGATCGTCAATGGCTGCCGCTACTGCGCCGTCGTGCATGCGCGCCAACATGCTAACCTGACAAAAAGCGACGACGTGGTCACCGCGCTTTACCTGGACCGCCCGATAGACCTTTCTGAAAGAGACCGTGCGATTGACACCTTTGCACGACGCTTGTCGCGAACGCCGTCTGAAGCCACTGAGGTAGACATAGCCGCGCTACGCGTAGCAGGGTTAAATGACATTGAGATCCTTGATCTCATCCATTCGATCGCAATCTTCGGCTGGGCTAACCGGCTCATGCATGTGCTCGGACATTCAACTCGGGCGGCTTAGATGCAACAGGCCGTTCGTTGTTGCTTTGCGCAAAACTGTTTGCTTCAGAAAAGCACTGATATCGACCGGGTTTGGCTGCGGGCAAATCCACAATCATCCGCTTCTTCGGATCTTAACTATGGCTTCCAGTCACGGCCAAGATCAGGCTTTTGTTTACTTCGTTAGCCTTGCCCATCACGGCCATCCTGCTGCGCTTGTGCCGAAGTTGCAATCACTCAAACGCTTCAAGACATAGTATGCTGAAGGGATGCTGCGCGAGAAATTTGGTTCGTCTTCGGCGCGGCTGCCTGACACCCATGGCGGGCGGTTGAAGAACTTGTAGGAGGCTGGAAGCTGCCTTCTTTGCGTTCAGAGCGGCTGCCTTGTGTGTCTAGCGGCATCCGATGGTGGAAACCATGCCGCCAGCATGCAGGCGAGAAAGCTGCAAAAGCCGACTATCGCTATCGCTGAACCACGCTGCTGTCCATCGTATTCGGCGCTGGGGGAATGATACCGGTTTCCCGATTATGTCACGTTAAACCCGCTCTTGAACGGCTTACTGGCCTCGAAGTCGCTGAATGCTGGCAGGAGATGCCTGACTACGCCGATGGCACACCGCCTCTATCTACTCAGCAAAATGTTGTGGGCAGTGTGTCACTACCAACCTTCGGATCTAGGCTCCCGCAGGACCTGAAATGCTTCATCCAGCTTGAGCTGGGCTGCGTCTGCCTTGATCAAGCC
>NZ_DAMBUH010000008.1:341-66673 GCF_032053605.1 Tianweitania sp. | reverse complement strand
TGAGCGAGGTGAAGCGCAGCAGCGCCAGGCTCGGCGAGCGGCGGCCCTGAACGTCCAGCAGCGCGCCGTTCTGCGTTTCCACCGTGAGATCGAAAGGCGTGGCGTGATCGCGTAGACCGGACACGGCATGATCGAGCGCTGCGGCGGAGCGCGGCGTCAGCCAGCGACCAAACGCCAGGAATGCAGCGCGTTCATCCGGCGCGCCGGCTTCAGCCGGCAAACCACCGACGAGATCCGGGCGTTTGCCTTCGGTGTCCCACACCACGACGCGCTGATCGCGCATGGTGAGGAGTGCATCGGCGCGCTGGGCCTGCGTGCCGAGTTCGGCGACACGGGTGCGCAACTCGACATTCTCGGCAGCGGTGCGGCCGCGCTCGCGGATCAACCAGACCGCCGAAATCATGGCGGCAAACAGAATGCCGCAGAAGGTGGCGAACTGGATGACTTCCGGCGTGCTCATCGAAAAGCCGGGGCTCTGCGCCAATGCGGGCGTGGCCGCGACAAGGGCGACGGAAGCGGATCCTGCTGCAAGTGCCGTCAAACGACGGCCATAGTGCCGACTAGCGCGCAGCAAGCCGACAACGGCCTTGCCGCATCTGGAATCGAGCATCCCCGCTGGAAGCGGGTCGTTGGATGGCATGTCTTGTAACCCTCTCGCCGCCTGCCAAGACCGCCTGGCTGCGATACCGGGTGGGCTCTTAGCCCCGCGCCCCAGCGTCCGATATCGCGAATCATGACACTGTACAGTTATCGCGATTCAGCGGGAAGAATCCTGCGGCGAAAAAGTGAGGCGCGGCGAAAAGTCAATCGCCACGCCTCAATATCTTGTGGTTATTAACCAACAAATCAGTAGCGGTAGTGTTCGGCCTTATACGGGCCCTGCGGCGTCACGCCGATATAAGCGGCCTGTTCTTCAGACAGGGTGGTGAGCTTGGCGCCGAGCTTGTCCAAGTGCAAACGGGCGACCTTCTCGTCCAAGTGCTTGGGCAGCGTATAAACCTCGTTGCGATACTCAGACCCCTTGGTCCAAAGCTCGATCTGCGCCAGCACCTGGTTGGTGAAGGACGCCGACATCACGAAGGATGGATGGCCGGTGGCGTTGCCGAGATTGAGCAAACGGCCTTCCGACAAGAGGATCAGCCGCTTGCCGTCAGGGAATTCGACCATGTCGACCTGCGGCTTCACATTGGTCCATTTCAGGTTGCGGAGTGCGGCGACCTGAATCTCGTTGTCGAAGTGGCCGATATTGCCGACGATCGTCATGTCCTTCATCAGGCGCATGTGGTCGAGGGTAATGACGTCCTTGTTGCCGGTGGTGGTGATCACGATGTCGGCGGTTGATGCGGCATCTTCCAGCGTGACGACTTCATAGCCGTCCATGGCGGCCTGCAGGGCGCAGATCGGATCGACTTCCGTGACCTTCACGCGGGCACCTGCGCCACGCAGCGACGCGGACGAACCCTTGCCGACATCGCCATAGCCGCACACGACCGCGACCTTGCCGGCCATCATCACGTCAGTGCCGCGACGGATGCCATCGACCAGCGATTCCTTGCAGCCATACTTGTTGTCGAACTTCGACTTGGTGACGCTGTCATTGACGTTGATCGCCGGGAACGGCAGAATCCCACGCTTCTGCAACTGGTAAAGCCGGTTCACGCCCGTCGTGGTTTCCTCGCTGACCCCCTTGAGGGCGTTGCGGGTGCGGGTGAAGAAGCCGGGCGTTGCGGCCATTCGGGTCTTGATCTGCGCGAAGAGGATTTCTTCTTCCTCATTGCCGGGATTGGACAGCACGTCCTCGCCGGCCTCGGCCCGCGCGCCGATCAGGATATACATCGTGGCGTCGCCGCCATCGTCGAGGATGAGATTGCTTGGCTGGCCATCAGGCCACTGGAAGATCTGGTCGGTGTAGCGCCAGTAATCTTCAAGCGTTTCGCCCTTGATCGCGAAAACCGGCGTACCGGTGGCTGCGATCGCGGCGGCTGCATGGTCTTGCGTGGAGAAGATGTTGCACGAAGCCCAGCGCACTTCAGCGCCAACGGCCTGCAGCGTTTCGATCAGCACGGCGGTTTGCACCGTCATATGGAGCGAGCCGGAAATGCGCGCGCCTTTGAGCGGCTTGGAAGCGCCGAACTCTTCGCGCGTGGCCATCAGACCCGGCATTTCGGTTTCGGCGATGTCGAGTTCCTTGCGGCCCCAGTCCGCGAGGTTGATGTCGGCAATGATGTAATCGGTGGTCATGAAGCTTCCTTCCGGAGGGCGGCAGCGCGCGAGACCAGGGATCTGCTCGCGCAAAAAGATGCCGCTGTCCTATCAGAGGAACCGCCGTTCGACAACATACACATAAAGACGTCTTTATGTCGTTATGAAGCTTAGTGCTCTTCGCCGAAGCGGTCGGCGATCAGTGCTTCAAGCGCAGCGATCACTTCCGCCGCATCGTCGCCCTTGGCGCTGACACGGATGGAGCAGCCGGGGCTGGCGGCCAGCATCATCAGGCCCATGATGGAAGTGCCGCCGACACTCACCCCATCCTTTTCCACCCGCACATCCGCGTTGAAGCTGCCGGCAACCTGCACGAATTTGGCGGACGCGCGCGCATGCAGGCCGCGCTGGTTGACGATGGTGAGTTCTCGGGAAAGCGCGGCGTTCTGGGTTGGGCTCATTTACAGGTCAGCAGCTGGCTGGCGACGTTGATGTATTTGCGGCCGGCCATCTGGGCATAATCCAGAGCCTGCTGCATGGAATGGGTAACGCGCACGCTGGTGAGCTTGATCAGCATCGGCAGGTTGGTTCCGGCAATCACTTCCACTCGCCCGGTTTCCATGACGGAGATAGCGAGGTTTGAGGGCGTGCCGCCGAACATGTCGGTCAGGATGATCACACCCTTGCCAGTATCGACCTCGGCCACCGCATCCACGATGTCTTGCCGCCGCTGTTCCATATTGTCGTCCGCACCGATGCACACAGTCATGAACTGTGTTTGCGCGCCGACGACATGTTCGACGGCTAAGCGGAATTCTTCGGCCAGGCGACCGTGCGTCACCAGCACGAGTCCGATCATTCTTGAGCGACTCCCGTCAGATCCGCCGGATAGTGGATGGCGGCCGCGCCTTCGCAGGTGCGGGACGGCCATCTTGTCGAGCCCGATCCCGTTGACAAGCCATTATCTGCGCTTTGCATGGTCACAATGCCGCAGTTTGCGCCTCAGACCGGTAAATTTCCAGGCAAAACTTTGTCACCGAGGATTTTGAGCAACGGCGTAACCGCGGTTTCCGTGCTGCGCTGCGGCAGGTTCAGCAAAGGCAGGGTGACCTGCTCGAGTTCAACAGTGCGCGCTTCCACCATCCGCTCGATGGTTTCCGCCGCCACCAGATCGACCACCCAATCCACCTGAGCCCGTTCTTCAAAGTCGATAGACACAGGACCGAGAGGCGAGAGTTCCACTAGGCCGGCAAGCGGCTGCGGCACCCATCCGATCAGTCGGCCATGATGGTGTTCGAGATAGACCTGATCGTCCGCAACCAGACGCGCAAACAGGCCGAGCCGCTCGCCAGCCGCAATCAGCGCCAAGGCAAGCGTGCTTTTGCCGGCACCCGACGCGCCGCGGATCAGCACGCCCTTGTCGCCGACAACAACCAGAGTGCCATGATGATTGGCGGCCACGTTGCCAATCAGCTCTCGGCTGGCAGGCTGACCACGAAGCGCGCGCCTCGGTAGTCGTCAGGTTCGGACCCGAGGATGTTCTCCGCGCTCAGCGTCCCGCCATGCGCTTCCACGATCTGGCGGCTGATCGACAGGCCAAGCCCGGAATTCTGTCCGAAGGCTTCGCTCGACGGCCGGTCAGTGTAAAAGCGCTCGAAGATGCGCTCAATGTCTTCCACCCGGATGCCCGGTCCGTTGTCGGAAACGGTGATCACGAAGCGCTTGTTCTGCCGTGACAGGTTGATGTCGATCGCCCCGCCCTCATCCGGCACGAAGGAGCGCGCATTTTCGATCAGGTTGGTCAGCACTTGACCCAGGCGCAGATCATGGCCAAGCACATGATAGGCCTTGACGCCTTGCGGCAGCTTTTCGGCCGTGAAGCTGATCGCGACCGGCTTCTTGTGCCGGCCGGGCTCGGCGGAGATTGCGACAATGTCGGTGATGAGCTTCTTGAGATCGACCTTTGCCGCATCGTCGCGTGCGAGTTCGGCATCGAGGCGCGAGGCATCGGAAATATCGGTGATCAGGCGGTCAAGGCGGCGCACGTCGTGCTGGATCACCTCCATCAAGCGATCGCGCGCTTCCGGCTTCTTAGCGAGCGGCAGCGTTTCGACTGCGCTGCGCAAGCTCGTCAGCGGGTTCTTCAGCTCATGCGCGACATCGGCCGCAAAACTCTCGATCGCTTCGATGCGAGCATAAAGCGCGTTGGTCATGTCGCGCACGGCGATCGACAGATTGCCGATCTCGTCGCCGCGATCGGAAAAGTCCGGAATTTCTTCGCGCGTCGAGGAGCCCCTGCGCACCCGCACCGCGGCAGCCGCCAGGCGACGTAGCGGCTGGGCGATGGTGGAAGCGAGCAGCATCGACAGGATCGCGACGACGAGTGCGGCCACGCCGAACACGCGATAGATCGCCTTGCGCTCTTCAGCGACGATCTTGTCGATATCACCGCCCTGCGTCGACAGCATCAGCACGCCCAGCACGGCGCGAAAACGCTGCACGGGCACGGCGACCGAGACAACCAGTTCGCCCTGCTCGCCGGAACGCACGGTGGTGGAAGGGCCTCCATTCAAGGCGTTCATGACTTCCGGGAAGGCCGTACCGCTACCGCCAGGCGCTTCCTTGTAAACGGGAAGATCGGTACGGCGGAAAAAGCTGATGACGTAATCTTCCGCCTGTTCGAACCAGTTCGATTCTTCGGTCACCGGCGGAAGGTTGTAGCGAAGGATCTGGCCGCGCGAATAAAGCCGGCTGGAGTCCAACAGCAGATTGGCGTCGCGATCATAGATGCGCGCCCGCGTTTTCGTTGGCGAGATTAGGCGGCGCAGCAGCGGTGCGACGCGCTCGGGATTGATCGGGAAATCTAGGCTGTCGAGCTGATCGGCGCCGGGTGCCACGCTTTCACCGGCCTGCAGTTCCAGCAGCGCTTCCGGGTCGATGCTGATGGAATCCGTATCCACCGTCGCGGACGCCGCAACCGCGCTGGCGATGATCTCGCCCTGCGTCATCAAGCTTTCGACCTTGGCGTCGATCAGCCCGTCTCGAAACTGATTGAGATAGGAGATGCCGACAACCAGCACGCCGAGGGCTGCCAAGTTCAGGATCAGGATGCGGCGCGTCAGGCTGGAAAAAACGTAATGGCCGAGGAAGCGCTGCAGGGTGCGGTTGAAACGGGTCCAACCGATGCGCAAGCGCCGGCGCGACTGGCGCAGCGGGGCGCCCGTCGTTTTGACGAAACCGGTATTCGGCTCGTCCAGTTGCGTCATTGCGGATCCCCGCTCTGAATCGGATTACGCCTCCTTGAAGCGATATCCGACGCCATACAGCGTTTCGATCATCTCGAAGTCGTCGTCGACCTGCTTGAACTTCTTGCGCAGCCGCTTGATGTGGCTGTCGATGGTGCGGTCGTCGACATAGACCTGCTCATCATAGGCCGAATCCATCAGGGCATCGCGGCTTTTCACGACGCCCGGACGCTGCGCCAGGGAATGCAGGATCAGGAATTCGGTGACCGTCAGTGTCACCGGCTCGCCCTTCCAGGTGCAGGTATGGCGCTCCTGGTCCATGACGAGCTGGCCGCGCTCCAATGAACGCGCTGCCTTCTCCGGCGACTTGCCCGGCAGGTCCTTGGCGCTGACGCGGCGGAGCACGGCGCGCACACGCTCCACCAGAAGGCGTTGCGAGAACGGTTTGCGGATGAAATCGTCGGCGCCCATCTTGAGACCGAACAGCTCGTCGATCTCGTCATCCTTCGAAGTAAGGAAAATGACTGGGAGATCGGTCTTCTGCCGCAAACGGCGCAGCAGTTCCATGCCATCCATGCGTGGCATCTTGATATCGAGGATTGCGAGGTTCGGCGGACGCGCCGCCAGACCTTCGAGCGCGGAAGCGCCATCGGTGTAGGTCTCGACGCGATAGCCCTCGGACTCCAGTGCGATCGACACGGAAGTCAGGATGTTGCGGTCGTCGTCGACCAAAGCGATCGTAGCCATCTCCGGCTGCTCCCTCATAGGCTAGACTGTCCCTTTCCAGTCGCAGGAGCGCGCTGTCTGGAGGACAAATTGGGTACAAAATGTGGCACCCGGCTCCTTCCGTAACGTCTGGCTGCAGCCAAGGCAAGCGGAGCCGGGCATCAGACCGGTGCGACGAAAACACGTTCGCTTGCCGCGCAAGATAGGCAGCAACCAACCTCATACAACCGATTTAGGTAAGTTTTAAATTCTTTAAATCGATTAATGATTTGATATTGCTGGGCTTTTCTGATTTCCGAACAAAGATGAGCGAAGGCTTAGATTTTGTCCCCGTTACCGCTTTGGAGGCGTAATGAACGAGACCGGTACGCGCAATCCGCAACATGGACTGCCCGAGAGCGGGCTGCGGAACCCCGGCCATGTCTTTTACAATCTCGGCGCGGCTGAGCTCGCCGAGCTTGCCATCCAGCGCAACGAAGCCCGCTTCACGGCACATGGCGCGCTGGTTGCCGATACGGGCGAACACACCGGCCGCTCGCCCAAGGACAAGTTCGTGGTGCGCGATGCGGACACCGAAGATCACGTCTGGTGGGACAACAACAAGGGCATCAGTCGCGAGCAGTTCGAACAGCTTCATCGCGACTTCCTTGCCCATGCCGAAGGTCTCGACCTGTTCGTTCAGGATCTCGAAGGCGGCGCCGATCCCGTGCATCGCCTGCCCACGCGCGTGATCACCGAATACGCCTGGCATTCCCTGTTCATCCGCAACCTGCTGATCCGCCCGACCGCCGACGAGGTTGCCGCTTTCGTGCCGGGTCTCACCATCATCGACCTACCCTCCTTCAAGGCCGATCCGGCGCGCCATGGTGCGCGCACCGAAACGATCATCGCGGTCGACTTCACCAACATGATCGTTCTGATCGGCGGCACGTCCTATGCCGGCGAGATGAAGAAGTCGGTTTTCACGGCGCTGAACTACCTGCTGCCCGCCAAGGGCGTGATGCCGATGCATTGCTCGGCCAATGAAAGCCACGAAGGCGAGACCGCCGTGTTCTTCGGCCTGTCGGGCACCGGCAAGACCACGCTGTCGGCCGATCCTTCGCGCATCCTGATCGGCGATGACGAGCATGGCTGGGGCCCGGATGGCGTCTTCAATTTCGAAGGCGGCTGTTACGCCAAGACGATCCGCCTTTCAGAAGAAGCCGAGCCGGAGATCTTCTCCACCACCCGCCGCTTCGGCACGGTGCTGGAAAATGTCGTGCTCGATCAGCACCGCGTGCCGGATTTCAATGACGGCTCGCGCACGGAAAACACGCGCTGCGCTTATCCGCTCGACTTCATTCCGAACGCAAGCAAGACCGGCCGCGGCCATCACCCCAAGAACATCATCATGCTGACGGCTGACGCCTTCGGCGTGATGCCGCCCATCGCCAAGCTGACGCCGGCGCAGGCCATGTATCATTTCCTGTCCGGCTACACCGCCAAGGTGGCCGGCACGGAAAAGGGCGTTACCGAGCCGGAAGCGACCTTCTCCACCTGCTTCGGCGCCCCCTTCATGCCGCGCCACCCCAGCGAATACGGCAACCTGCTGCGCGAGCTGATCGCCGAGCATGATGTGGATTGCTGGCTGGTCAACACCGGCTGGACCGGCGGCGCCTTCGGTGTTGGCAAGCGCATGCCGATCAAGGCGACGCGCGCGCTGCTTGCCGCAGCCCTCGATGGCTCGTTGCACAATGCCGAGTTCCGCGCCGATGCCAATTTCGGCTTCGCGGTTCCGGTGGCGGTCAACGGCGTCGACAGCGCCATCCTCGACCCGCGCTCCACCTGGGCCGACAAAGCAGCCTATGACAAGCAGGCTCGCCGGCTGGCGGGCATGTTCATCGACAACTTCGCGAAGTTCGAAGACCATGTCGATGGCACCGTACGAGAAGCAGCTCCCCGCGTTGCCGAAGCGGCCGAATAAAGCGATCCACTTCCGCAAACACAAAGGCCCGGCATCAACCGGGCCTTTTCTTTTTGGCCGCACCGCTGCATCTGAATTGATATGAGCGACGAGCGCATTCCCATCGGCCACGGCCTCAGCATCGATCCCGACACGTTGTCGGAAGTGTTCATCCGTGCGAGCGGCCCCGGAGGCCAGAACGTCAACAAGGTCGCGACCGCCGTTCAGCTGCGCTTCGATCTCCTGGCCTCTGAGTTGCCCGAAGCGGTGCAGGCACGTGCGCTGCGCTTAGCCGGACAGCGCGGCACGAAAGACGGCGAGATCCTGATCGAAGCCAACCGCTTCCGCACCCAGGAGCGCAACCGCGCTGATGCCCGCGAGCGGCTGGTGGACCTCCTCACTAAGGCCGCCGAACCACCCCCCCCGCCGCGCAAGAAGACGCGGCCGACGAAGGGCTCGGTGGAACGGCGCCTGAAAGCCAAGGCCGGCCGTTCCACGGTCAAGCGCATGCGCGGCCGCATAGGCGACGATTGATGGCGAACCAACCCCCTCCCGGCTTCCGCCATTTGCCTGGCTACCTGGACCTCGAAGCACAAAAAGCCCTGCTCGACGAGATCCGCGCCATCGTCGCGCAAGCCCCGCTCTACCAACCCGCCATGCCGCGTACCGGCAAGCCGCTCAGCGTGCGCATGACCAATTGCGGTCCGCTCGGCTGGGTCACCGACAGGGAACATGGCTACCGCTACCAGCCCCGGCATCCCCTGACGAACGAGCCCTGGCCGCCCATCCCCCAGCGCCTGCTCGATATTTGGCACACCCTCTCCGACTACCCACACGAGCCGGAAGCCTGCCTCATTAACTTCTACTCAGCCGACGCCAAGATGGGCCTGCACCAGGACAAGGACGAAGCCGACCTGGACGCCCCCGTCCTGTCCGTCTCGCTGGGCGACACCTGCCTCTTCCGCATCGGCGGCACTAGTCGCGAAGACGGCACCGGCTCCTTCAAACTCGCCAGCGGCGACGTGGTGGTCCTCGGCGGGACCAGCCGCCGCGCCTTCCACGGCGTCGACCGCATCTATCCAGGCACCTCGACGCTGCTGAAGAACGGCGGGCGGATCAATCTGACGCTGCGACGGGTGACGAAGATCGATGCGCCGAGCTAAATCTTCCGCAGCGCTACTTCCTCGATCAGGTGATCCGCGCCCTTGCGCAAGATCAGATCCGCCCTCGGCCGGGTCGGTAGGATGTTGTCCTGGAGGTTGCGCAGGTTGATGTTCTGCCACAGGCCTTCGGCGATGCCGCGTGCTGCCTCTTCCGTGACTTCCGCATATTTGTGGAAGAAGCTCTCCGGATTGGTGAAGGCCGTCTGGCGCAGGCGCATGAAGCGGTTGATGTACCAGCGGTGGATCAGCGCTTCGTCGGCGTCGATATAAATCGAGAAGTCGAAAAAGTCGGACACGAAGGGCACGGCCTTGCCGTCGCGCGGCAGGTCGCGCGATTGAAGGACGTTGATGCCCTCGAAGATCAGGATGTCCGGCCGGTCGACTTCCACGAAGGCGTCGGGCAGCACGTCATAGGTCAGGTGGGAGTAAACCGGTGCATGCACATTGCGCTGGCCTGACTTGATGCTGGACAAGAACCGCAGCAGCTTGCCGAAATCGTAGCTTTCCGGGAAACCCTTGCGCTCCATAAGGTTGTCGCGCCGCAACACCGCGTTGGGCAAAAGGAAGCCGTCGGTGGTGACGAGATCGACCTTCGGGCTCGATGGCCAGCGCGCCAGCAGTTCCTTAAGCACACGCGCCGTGGTCGATTTGCCGACGGCGACCGAACCGGCAATGCCGATGATATAGGGCGTCTTGCCCACGCCGTCGCCGTTGAAGAAGGCCTGGCGCTGGCGATAGAGCAGTTGGCTCGCTTCCACATGGGCCGAAAGCAGCCGCGACAAGGACAGGTAGATGCGGCGGACTTCGTTGAGGTCGATCGGATCGTTCAGCGAGCGCAGGCGCTGCACCTCGTCTTCGTCCAGCGTCAGCGGCGTGTCTGCGCGAAAATGCGCCCATTCTTCGGCTGAAAAGAAACGATAGGGCGAATAGCGTTCCGCCTCGCTCAGAAGCTCCGCCAGCTGGATGGATGGGGCAGCTTCCGCGATCGTCATGCGACGCTCCGTGCCGCCTTTTCGGCGAGACCGGATTGCGCGGTGCGGCGCTTGAGTTCCGCCATGACATCGCTCAGTGGGATGTCGGCCACGGCCAGCACGACAAGCCAATGGTAAAGCAGGTCGGCGCTTTCCGAAACGAGCGCCGTCTTGTCCGGCCCCATCGCGGCGATCACGGTTTCCACCGCCTCCTCGCCGAACTTCTTGGCCGCCCGTTCCATGCCGGCCTGATGGAGCTTGGCCGTCCAGGAATCCGGGGCGCCCGATCGTGCGCGGGTCGCGACGATCGTTTCAAGTTCGGCGAGTGTGAAGTCGCTCATGGCAAATCCCCGGTTAGAGGTCAGCCGGATCGAGACGCACGGCCAAGCCGGCTTTTGCCATGTGCGCTTTGGCTTCGGCAATCGAAAACGTCCCGAAGTGGAAGATCGAGGCAGCCAACACCGCGCCTGCATGCCCGTCGCGAATGCCATCCACGAGGTGGTCGAGCGTGCCGACGCCGCCCGAAGCGATCACCGGTGCGCGCACTGCATCGGCAATCGTGCGCGTGAGAGCGATGTCGTAACCGGCCTTGGTGCCGTCGCGGTCCATGGAAGTCAGCAGAATTTCGCCTGCGCCGAGATCCACGACACGTCTTGCAAACTCCACGGCATCAAGGCCGGTCGGGGTGCGGCCGCCATGAGTGAAGATTTCCCAGCGATCCGCCTCGCCGGCGCCCGATACCTTCTTCGCGTCGATCGCCACCACGATGCACTGATTGCCGAACTTGTCGGCGGCTTCCGCCACGAAGTCCGGGTTCTTCACCGCAGCCGTGTTGATCGACACCTTGTCCGCGCCGGCCAGCAGCAGCTTGCGGATGTCGCCGACTGCCCGCACGCCGCCACCGACCGTCAGCGGCATGAAACAGTGCTCCGCCGTTCTCGCTACAATGTCGAAGATCGTGTCGCGATTGTCTGAAGATGCAGTGATATCCAGAAAGCAGAGCTCGTCCGCGCCGGCCGCATCATAAGCTTTCGCGGCTTCCACCGGGTCGCCAGCATCGATCAGATCGACGAAATTGACGCCCTTGACGACACGGCCGTCCTTGACGTCGAGGCAGGGAATGATGCGGGCTTTCAGGGTCATAGGCGTGATCTGCTTCGACGATAGAAGATAACGCCTGCCGCAATGCACCAGATAAGAAGGAAGATCAAACCGAGAGGCACGGTGTAGATGAGGAAGAAGCCCATCAAGGCCAGCACGGTCAACGGCACGCCGAAATCCACTCCGGCAATGACGCAGGGTGCGGTCCCGGCTTCATTGATCTCACAGCCAAGCGGCATTGCGACGGCGGCTGCAAGCAGAGTTGCAAGCAACGGCCCGGCGGCAAAGAGCAGGATCGCGAAAAGGGCGCCGAACAGCCTGCGGACTGGTGAGCGGGAATCAGGCGGCAATGTCACGCGCGTGCCCGGTACCAGCGGAAGAAATGGATCAGGGCAACCGCCAGCCAGACGACCAGCAGGAACAAGCCTATCGGCACGGTGATCAGCATGAACCAGCCCATCACGCCGAATTGGTAGAGCGTTTCGCCGTAATCAGTGCCGTTGATGATGCAGGGATGGATCGACGCTTCGTCGACCCTGCAGCCATGTGCATCAGCAACCCAATAAACTGTAAAAACGGAAATAATGGGTGCAGCTGCGAAGAGCAGGATCGCGACCAAGGAAAACAGGAACCAGAAGATCGTCCAAGCCTTGCTGCGCCCTGCTGCCATGTTCAGGCCCTACCTACGCTGAACTTCTCAGGATCGCCAGCGCTTCTGCAGGGTCGATACGGCCGTCATAAAGCGCACGCCCTGAGATCGCACCTTCGAGCTTGGCGGCGTCCTGCTGCGTCAGGCGGCGGATGTCGTCGAGCGAAGCCAGACCGCCCGACGCGATCACCGGGATTGACACGGCATTGGCCAGCGCGATCGTCGCATCCCAGTTGATGCCGGCCAGGACCCCGTCGCGGTCGATATCGGTATAGATGATGGCCGCAACGCCCGCGCCTTCGAATTTGGCCGCGAGCTCGATCACCTCCAGCGACGACGCTTCCGCCCAGCCCTCTACCGCAACCTTGCCGCCCTTGGCATCGATGCCAACAGCAATCTTGCCGGGAAAGCGCTTGCAGGCCTCACGCACCAGATCAGGATCACGCACGGCTACCGTGCCGAGGATCACCCGCGCCAGACCTTTATCCAGCCATGCCTCGATCTGCGCCAGCGTGCGGATGCCACCGCCGAGCTGAACCGGGTTCGTCGTCGCTTTGAGGATCGCCTCGACCGCCGCGCCATTGCGGCTTTCGCCAGCAAAGGCGCCGTCTAGATCGACGACATGCAGCCACTCGAAGCCCTGATCCTGGAAGGCGCGCGCCTGATCCGCCGGGTCTTCATTATAGACCGTCGCGCTGGCCATCTCGCCCAGCTTCAAGCGAACGCAGCGCCCTTCCTTGAGGTCGATGGCGGGGAAAAGGATCATGGCTTCCACTTCAGGAAATTGCCGACGAGAGCCAAGCCAAGCGTCTGGCTCTTTTCGGGATGGAACTGCGTACCGGCCATGTTGTCGCGGGCGACGATCGCGGTAACGGGAGCACCATAGTCGGTGGTAGCGACGAGCTGGTCATCGCGAGCAGTGGCGAGGTGGTAGGAGTGCACGAAATAAGCGTGCAGGCCTGCCTCGCGGGTCTGGATATCAGCCAGCAGCGGATGCTGATGTTTCACGTGAATCGTATTCCAGCCGATCTGCGGGATCTTCAGGGTCGGATCGGATGGCGTCATCTCAACCACGTCGCCGGCGATCCAGCCGAGGCCTTGCGTAACCGTCTTTTCCAGTCCGCGCTCGGCCATCAGCTGCATGCCGACGCAGATGCCGATGAAGGGCTTTCCACCGCTTAGCACTGTTTCTTCCAGCACCTCGACCATCCCCGGAACGGCATCGAGTCCGGCGCGGCAATCGGCATAGGCACCGACGCCCGGCAGCACGATGCGATCGGCGCTTCGCACGACTTCGGCATCAGAGGTCAGGATGATCTCGGCATCGATGCCGCTTTCGCGCGCGGCGCGCTCGAAGGCCTTTGTCGCCGAATGCAGGTTGCCGGAGCCGTAGTCGATAATCGCGACGCGCATCAGCGTTTCCATGGAAAGGTGGTGGTAGCCTGAGGCGCAGTCATCACCCGAGGGGCTGGGAGGCGGGCGTTCGTCCGCTGGGGCCAAGGCGTGTCCTCAAGCACGACATCGCGCTCGTCGGCCGAGGCCGCATAGCGCAGTTCGGCTTCCTGGTGGTTGAGGGCCTCCACCGGCCCCCAAACGCGCCAACCACGACGGCGCATGGCGTTGACCTTCAGATTGCGGGCTTCGAGGCCGAAGTAGAGCTGGGTCAGCAGCGACAAGGAAAGCCCAAGCAGAGGATGGCCGCCGAACTGTGTTGCAAGAGCGCCAGCCGCCACCATCAGCGCAAGCGCCGCCAGCGCCTCGATCCAAAGCCGATGGAACAGCAGCCAGATTACCGGGAGGAGAAAGGCCCAGAAGGAGAAGCCATCGCGCACCAAGACGGCGCGATCCTGCGCTTGGGGCAGGTCGGACACATCGGGTTCGAGGACAACGAAAACGGCCATCTCAGCCCTTCAGCGAACCCTTGGTGGACGGAACGACACCGGCCTGGCGCGGATCGGTTTCGGTCGCCATCCGCAACACACGCGCCACTGCCTTGAAGCAGGTTTCGGCGATGTGGTGGGAGTTGGCGCCATAGTGGTTGGTGATATGCAGTGTGATCCCAGCATTTTGCGCCAAGGCGTGGAAGAACTCCCTGAACAGCTCGGTGTCGAACGTGCCGATCTTCTGCGACGGAAACTGCACGCTCCAAATGAGATAGGGCCGCCCCGAAACATCCACTGCCGCGCGGGTCAGCGTCTCATCCATGGCAAGATCGAGCGAGGCGTAGCGGGTGATGCCACGACGGTCACCCAGCGCCTTGTCGAGCGCCTGGCCGATCGCGATGCCGACATCTTCCACCGTGTGGTGATCGTCGATATGCAAATCGCCGTCAGCCTTGATGGTCATGTCGATCAGCGAATGGCGCGACAGCTGTTCCAGCATGTGGTCGAAGAAGCCAACCCCGGTGGCGATATCGAACTGGCCGGTGCCGTCGACCGAAAGCGACACGGCGATCGCGGTTTCCTTGGTCTTGCGCTCGACGCTTGCGCTACGCTGTGCCTCGGCCATGATTGCGGTCCTGCTTCACTGTGTCTGCGCTCCATAACAGCCGCCTCCGGTCGTGACCAGAAGCGGGCTTTGCAAATGCGCGCGCACCTTCATACATAGCCGCCAAGACCAAAGGGGTACGCATGATCGCCAGATACGGATCGTGCGCGCCGCCAATCCGGAGTTTTCCATGCCAAACGAAATCATCATGCACGGCACGACGATCGTCACCGTGCGCAAGGGCAACAAGGTCGTGATCGCCGGCGACGGGCAGGTCAGCCTTGGCCAGACCGTCATGAAGGGCAACGCCAAGAAGGTGCGCCGGCTCGGCAAGGGCAATGTGATCGCAGGCTTTGCGGGCGCCACGGCTGACGCCTTCACGCTGCTGGAGCGCCTGGAAGCCAAGCTCGAACAATACCCCGATCAGCTGACGCGCGCCTGCGTCGATCTCGCCAAGGATTGGCGCACCGATCGCTATCTGCGCCGGCTGGAAGCCATGATGCTGGTCGCCGACAAGAATGTGTCGCTGGCGCTCACCGGCACCGGCGATGTGCTGGAGCCCGAGCATGGGGTGATGGCGATCGGCTCCGGTGGGAATTATGCGCTTGCCGCGGCGCGCGCTTTGTTTGACACCGATCAGGATGCCGAAGCCATCGCGCGCAAGGCCATGCAGATCGCAGGTGAAATATGCGTTTACACCAACAACAGCGTCATCCTGGAGAGCGTCGATCTTGATTGATCCCGAAACCACCTACGACCTCCGCCCGGTTGTTCCGGAAGATCTGCCGCTCCTGGAAAGCTGGCTGCGTCAGCCGCATGCCCTGGAATGGTGGGGCGACGATGTCACGGGTTCCCTTGAAGAAATCATCGAGGCCGCCGAAGGCGTCGATACCGAACCGCTGATCGTCGAGCTCGACGGCACGCCCATCGCCTATCTCGAGATCTATGATCCGCATCTCGAAGACGATCATCCCTACCAGGATCAGCCCTTCGGCACGCTTGGCCTCGATCTTACCATCGGCGATCCGGCCTTGCTCGGCCAGGGTCACGGCACGGCCATTCTCACCCAAGTCAGCGACCAGCTGTTCGAAGAGGGCGCGCCGCAGCTGATCGTCGATCCGCATCCGGATAATGCCAGGGCGATCCGCGCTTCGGCGAACGCAGGCTTCGAAGAGATCGGACGCCGCACATCGGTAGAAGGTGCCGTTGTTCTCATGGCGCGGATTTCCGACGTGGATGCCGACATGCAGGATGGTAGCTGACGAGCAGGCTCCAGCCATGCCATGAAGAACATTCTTGTTCTTCGGCATCTGGAGCCATGATGACTACGCACACCGCGAACCCCCTGCCCCGTTCCGCCTGGAAAACGGGTGTGCTCCTCGTTCTGGGCCTGATCGTCATCCAGGCGATCACCCTTTATGCCATGGGGCGCGTGCCGATTTGCGAGTGCGGTTATGTGAAGCTGTGGCACGGCGTGGTAAACAGTTCGGAGAACTCGCAGCACCTTTCGGACTGGTACACCTTCTCCCACATCATTCACGGCTTCCTGTTCTACGCCCTGATGCGCTTCCTGTTTCCACGCGCTTCGCTCGGCACAAGGCTGGCACTGGCAGCCGGTCTGGAGATTGCCTGGGAGATCGTGGAAAACACCAACTGGGTCATCAACCGCTACCGCGAAGGCACCATCTCGCTGGACTATGACGGCGACTCCATCATCAACTCGGTGATGGATACGGTGTTCATGGTCGTAGGCTTCGTGTTGGCCTGGCGACTGCCGGTCTGGACGACGATCACGCTCGCCATCATTGCCGAGCTGGTGGTCGGCTTTCTCATCCGTGACAATCTCACCCTCAACGTCCTGATGCTGGTTTATCCGCTTGAAGCGGTGAAAGCTTGGCAAGGCGCGCTCTGAACCATGGCAACGGCGAACGACACGCGCCCGGCTTCGATCAGCCTCGAGACCCTTGATGCCGCCTTTGCCTCCGGCGTCATCTCGCTCGACCAGCGTGAGCGCCTGCTTGCGATGGAAGCGGGACCGGAGAGCGTGGCCACGGCCGAAGGCGACGAGGAAAACCTGCGTCTCATTGGCGGCGGCAACGACCTCTTCGTGACAGTCGGCACGGTACTCCTGACGGCCGGCTTCTACTTCGTTCTCAACACGATGCTTGCCGGGCGTCCTCTGTGGATCGCTGCCGCGCTTGCTGCCTTCGCCTGGCTCGTTGCCGAAGTGGTGACGCGCCAGCATCGCATGAAGCTGTCGTCGACCGTCCTCGCTTTGGTGTTCGCGGCGTCCGGCACCGTTTTGCTGGTCCTGCTCGTGCAGGCCACTCTCGATATTCAGCTGCCGGATTCCCTGTGGGAGCTGATCGCCATGCGCGGGCCGGTTTCCCAAGCGGGCTATGCCGTGCTTGGCGGCATCATCCTTGCCGCCGTCCTTTACTTCTGGCGCTTCCGCGTTCCCATTCTCGCCGGCGTGGTGGCAATCGCGGCAACGCTGCTCGCCTTCTTCCAGACAGCGCTATTCCTTTACGACGGCGTCACGTCAGGCACGGTCGCCCCACCCAGCCTGCAGGACGGACCCGAACTCGTACGGGCCGCCCTCTACATGCCGCTGGTTTGCGGTCTGATCATCTTCGCCACCGCGGTGGCGCTCGATCTTCATGACCGTGAGCGCCGCACGATCTGGTCCGATTGCGCATTCTGGCTGCATGTCGTGTCCGCACCGATGCTAGTGCATCCGCTCTTCATCATGGCGACGGGTCAGGACCTCGCCTTTGGGCGCATCGAACCCGGCGCCGACGCCACCGTGATGCTCGCCATCCTCATCATCGGCTTCGTCTATGTCGCGCTTGCCATCGACCGCCGGTCGCTGCTGGTTCCGACGCTGGCTTACTTCGGCACGCTCGGCATCTATTACCTCGTGAACTCGGCCGCCAACACCACGGGCGTGCCGCCTTTCGCGTTGATCCTGCTGGTGGTTGGCGCGCTGGTGATCCTGTTCGGCGCAGGCTGGCAGCGCATCCGACGCTTGATCATCGGTTCCACCCTCCCCACATCCGTGCTCAGCAAACTCCCTCCTTTCAGAATTTAAGCATCCTCCATGACCAATTTTTCTCCCCGCGAGATCGTTTCCGAGCTCGACCGCTTCATCATCGGCCAGAAGGACGCCAAGCGCGCCGTGGCTATTGCCCTGCGCAACCGCTGGCGCCGCCAGCAGCTGGAAGGCTCGATGCGCGAAGAGGTAATGCCGAAGAACATCCTGATGATCGGGCCGACTGGCGTCGGCAAGACCGAGATTTCGCGTCGCCTCGCCAAGCTCGCCGGCGCGCCCTTCATCAAGGTCGAAGCCACCAAGTTCACCGAAGTCGGCTATGTCGGCCGCGATGTCGAGCAGATCATCCGCGACCTCGTTGAAGTCGCCATCGGCCTGCAGCGCGAAAAGATGCGCGAGAACGTCAAGGCGCGCGCTCATGTCAATGCCGAGGAACGCGTGCTGGAAGCCCTTGTCGGCAAGACCGCCAGCCCGGCGACCCGCGACTCGTTCCGCAAGAAACTGCGCGACGGCGAGATGGACGACAAGGAAATCGAGATCGAGGTCGCCGATACCGGCGCGCCCGGCGGCTTCGAGGTTCCGGGCATGCCCAATATCGGCGTGCTCAACATCAACGACCTGATGTCAAAGATGGGTGGCAGCCGTACCAAGACTCGCCGTACGACCGTGAAGGAAAGCTACGACTTCCTGATCAATGACGAGAGCGACAAGCTGCTCGACCAGGAAGAAGTCACCCAGCGCGCCATCGAGTCCACCCAGAATGACGGCATCGTCTTCCTGGACGAGATCGACAAGGTGGCCGGCAGCGACAGTCGTACTGGTCCGTCACGCGAAGGCGTGCAGCGCGATCTGCTGCCGCTGGTGGAAGGCACCACGGTTGCCACCAAGTACGGGCCGGTGAAGACCGACCACATCCTGTTCATTGCATCAGGCGCCTTCCATGTCGCCAAGCCGTCCGACCTGCTGCCTGAGCTTCAGGGTCGCCTGCCGATCCGCGTCGAGTTGCGAGCTTTGGAGAAGGACGACTTCCGCCGTATCCTCACCGAAACGGAAGCCAGCCTCATCAAGCAGTATATCGCCCTGATGAACACGGAAGGTGTGGCGCTCGACTTCACCGATGACGCGATCGACCAGCTCGCTGGCATCGCGGTCGACCTCAACGCCAATGTCGAGAATATCGGTGCGCGGCGGTTGTCGACCGTCATGGAACGGGTGCTGGACGAGATCTCCTATACCGCGCCCGATCAGGGTGGCACGACACTCACGATCGATGCGGAGTATGTGAAGAAGCACGTCGGCGATCTCGCCAAGAACACCGACCTGTCGCGCTTCATACTTTGATATTGGAAGGGCCGACGCTAAACCCGGCCCTTTCCTTTTCAGTGAGCCTGATGCAAAGGCTCAGCTAATCAACAGGCCTGATCCCGGGGAACGAGCATGCCCATGCGCCGCTTTTGCATTGTTATGCTCAGCCTTCTTCTTGCCGCGCCCGCTTTCGCCATTACGCAAGTGCCTGAGGGCAACCGTAATGCCGAACAGCCCGGTGTGCCCGGCGGCTCGGCCCGGCGCACGGCAGCCCTCAGCACCACCTATGAGAACAAGTATCGCAAGGTCCTGAAGCTGCTTCAGACCGACAAGGCGCTGCGCACCAAGATCATCCAGACCGCACGGGCCTATGGCATTGCGCCGATCCATATCGCCGGCGCGATCGTTGGCGAGCATACCTATAATGTCGATGCCTATGACCGGCTTCAGACCTATTACGTCAAGGCGACGTCCTATCTCGGCTCCAGCTTCGCCTTCAAATATGACGGAGAGACCGTTGATCGCTTCGTTCAGCGTCCTGAGTTTGCGCAGTGTGCCTCGGTTCAGGAAAGCTATGCGCTTTGGACCTGCCGTGAGAGAGTCTGGAATGCCAAGTTCGCTGGAAAGAGCGTGGACGGAACCAAGTTCCCCAGCGATCGATTCGGAGCCGTTTTCTTCCAGCCTTTTTATGCCGGCCAGACCTTCGGCCTGGGCCAGCTCAACCCACTGACCGCCCTGCAGATGAGCGATCTCGTTCATCGCGTCTCAGGCTTCCCGAAGCTCGATGCGGCGGAGCCGGCCAAGGTCTATGAGACGATCATGGATCCCGACAAGACGCTGCCTTACGTCGCCGCGACGTTGAAGAAGTCGATCGATGCCTATCGCCGCGTGGGCTTCGACATCTCGAACAATCCAGGCATTACTGCCACGCTCTACAATATCGGTCAGCCCGAAGCGCGGGCTTCTGCGTTGAAGGCGGAAAATGCCCAGCGCCGTGCGCGCGGCGAAGCCGAGCGCCTGCCGGAAGAGAACTATTACGGCTGGCTGGTCAACGACCGGATCGCTGATCTCCAGGCGCTGTTCTAAAGCGTCGTCCGACGCTGATTTGAACGCAAAGCCTGCTCGTACTCTACCTCGAAGCGGCCTTTATAGGCTGATCGAGCACCGCCTGCATGGCCGCGATCTGCTCGGGAGACAGGTGCCGGATACGCTCGGCTAACCGGTTGGCGAGAGCGGTCGCTTCTGGCGCGAGGCTCACCGTATCGACGACGACGCGCGGATCGGAAATTTCGGCCAGCCGTTGCAGGTCTTCGGCTTCATCCCAGATCACGTTGAAATAGCCGATGATCTTCTGGATCATCGCCCAGGTCGGCTTGCCGCGACGGCCGTGTTCGAGGGCCGACAGGTAGGAGGCGGAAACGCCCAGTGCGGCCGCCATGTCCTTTTGCTCGACGCCGCGGGCTTGCCTGAGTTGCCTAAGCTTGGCGCCGAACGGCGTCATGACGTGCGCCGCCGCAACCGCACATAAAGCGCGCCAGTTCCGCCATGATGGCGCGCGGCATCATGATAGCCGCCGACCAGCACACGGAACGGCGGCGTTGCGAACCATGCCGGCACGGCGCGCTTCAAGATGCCCTCGCTGCCGAAGGATGCGCCCTTTCCGGTGACAACCAGCACATGGCGGCGGTCATGCGCGTAAGCCTGATGCATGAAGCCGAGCAGCATGGAATGCGCTTCGCTTTGGGTCAGGCCGTGCAGATCGATCTTGCCGTCGATCACCACCCTGCCCTTAGCAATCTTGTCGCGGGTCGGGCGGTCGATGGTCTGGCGCGGCGCGGTCATCGTGACGGTCGGCCGTTTGACCTCGGGTGCACGGTCGAGATCGGCAGCGAAGCGGTCGGCGGAATTCAGTTTGCTTTCAGTGAGTTGCGCATCCTTGATCGGCGCCGATTCCAGCGGAAGCGCCTTGCCCTTCAGCGGGGTCGTGGTGACCGCCACCGTGTGCCAGAGAATGCGGTCTTCTTCGGTGAGTTGCTTGCCGCGCTTCATGAGCCGAACCGCTCCACCGCCGGTGTCGGAATGAGGATAGTGAAATGCGCTAAGTGCTTGATGACGCCTGCTATTTCGCCAGCCGCATCGCCTGAGCCAAAGAACAAGTCGCCGCGAGCGGGACCGACGATGGCGGAGCCAGTATCCTGAGCAATCATCAATCTTGCCAAGGGCTTGCCGACTTCCATCAAGTCAGGAGCCTGGATGAAGAACGGCGTTCCGAAGGTGTGGATCAGGCGATCGACGGCAAGCGAGCGGCCTGGGGTCAGAGGCACCTTGGCGGCGGCGATGGGACCGAGTTCGGGGTCATCGACCGGGGCTTCGCGGAAGAAGATGAAGGAGCGATTTTGGTGCAAAATTTCGGAAAGACGCTCCGGTTTTTCCTGAAACCAGCTGCGAATCTTCCGGATTGTCACCTCGGAACGGGAAATTTCTCCCGTTTCGACGAGGATTTTTCCGGGTCCGGTGAAGGGATGACCGGTTTTTGCCGCGTAGGTGACGCGCTGCTCGCCGTCGGAAAATTGCAACCGCGCCGCACCCTGGACGTGGATAAGAAAAAGCGCGAACCGGTCTTCCAGCCAGGCGAATTCCAATCCGCGACCATCCAGCGCTCCGGTCTCGATCGCGGCGCGGTCAAAATATTCGACGATGCCGTCATCGGTCTGGCGGCCGAAGGCGAAATACGGATCCATGTCGGGAGGACGGTTTCCGTCATCGAGATCGACGAGGTCGTCAGGTCTGCGAAACAGGGGATAGCGGAAGGTTTCGGTCCGGTGACGTGACGCCTGGACGATGGGTTCGTAATAGCCCGTTACGAAACCGGCCTCGCCGGAAGCAGGCTGGATGCTGAACGGGACGAAGTGGGTTTCGAAGAAGGTGCGGGCGGCACCTTCATCGCTATCGGCTAGACTCAAAGCGGCGCGATAGGCGGCGTCAAAATCAGCAGGAGGCAAGCCTAGGCTACCGGTTCGGTAAGCCTTGGTTTGTGCATGAAGCGCGCAACGGCGAAATGCCGCCAGCGCTTCAACAAACGTGTCCGCAGCCCATCCGCCGAGGGTGGCGAAATCCGTGCGCTGGAGATGAGCGGCGGGTTGCATGATCGGGCACGGAAGCCGGCGCGCCGATCAGTCTTCGGCTTCTGTCGCGACCAGCTTCCAGTTCGGATCACGCGAGCGCGTATCGCGCGAGAAGGTCCAGACATCCTTGACCTCGGCGACAGCTTCCGGATCACCCTCGATGACCTCACCAGCCGCATCGCGCGTGGCCGAGATCAACTCGCTGATGATGCGCAGGGTGACATGGGCTTCCGAGCCCTTCATTTCCGCACCCACAACATCGGCCTTGTTGATGCCGACGAAAGAAGACTGGACCTTCTCGTTGCGCTTTTCCCGGTCGGTAATGGCGGCAACGAAGCCGTCATAGACTTCCTTGGAAAGAAGGCTCTTGAGCGCCTTGCGGTCGCCTTCGGCAAAGGCGGTCACGATCATTTCATAAGCCATCTTGGCGCCGTCAACGAAACCGCCGGCTTCAAAGGAGGGATCCGCGTCGCGGATGGCGCGCAGGCCAGTGTTGACCTCACTGCCGGGCGTGGTCAGCGCATCAATCGCGGCATAGTTTTCCGCAGCAGTCTCGGCAGCGGGCTTCTGCTTGCGGGGAAGGGAAACGACGTTCTCCGAACCTTGTGCCGGATCGGCGCTGCGCTTGCGCGCGGCGGTATAGGGATCGAATGGCGGGCGCTCGTTGCCGGTGCGGCGTCCGAGCACGTTGCGCAGCTGGTAGAAAATCACGGCAGCCGCGACGATGAAGAGGATCGTGCCCAGATCGAAATATTCCATCGCTGACGCCTGTCGGCTCCTGTTTTGCTGCGCCGGTCTGAAGCCGTTCGCTCATCTCACCGGATGCTGTCCCACATCCATTCCTTCCTTTCCATATAGAATGCGCTGCGGCATCATTCAAATTCCCGAGGGGAGTTCCCATCTGTTCGGGATCATCCCGCCCGGGATGGCAACTTTGTCCTTGAGCAAAAGGGTCGACGCCACAGTGCGCCTGTCCATTATTCCCCTGATCTTCCTCGGCTACATCCTTCTGGAAATCGCCGTCTTCATTCTCGTTGGCGATGCGATCGGCGTGTTGCCGACGCTGGGCCTCATTCTTCTGTCCGGCGTGGTCGGCGTCGGTTTGATGCGGGTGCAGGGCTTCGGTGTCATTGCCCGCATGCGCTCCGAACAGGCAGCCGGACGCGTTCCCGGACGTGAAGTGCTGCATGGTTTCATGATCCTGCTGGCCGGCATTCTTCTTCTTCTGCCGGGCTTCGTCACGGATGTGCTGGGCCTGCTGCTGTTCATTCCGGCGGTGCGCGACGGCGCCTGGAACCTGATCAAGAGCCGCCTGACGGTCGTTACCAATGTCCGCGGCTTTCGCGGGCGTCGCGCGCCGGCAGACCGGGTGGTGGATCTGGATGATGCCGAGTTTCACCGCACCGACCAGCGCGCCCCAGACGCAAAGCCAGGCTCGAGCCCCTGGATCAGGCACGAGGATCGCCGCAACTGAACGTGCCGCCGCGCTTGTCACTCAAACGGCAATCATGGTAGCCACGCGCCACATGCTAAAGCGGGTGTGTGATCGCCCGAGCTCGTTAGGGAAATGATATGTCCGACAAGCCTTTCGCGCCGACCGGTGCCCCTGCCAATGGCGCTGCAGCGCCTTCGCTGAACATCCTGACGCAGTATGTGAAGGACCTGTCCTTCGAAAATCCAGGCGCGCCGAACTCGCTGCGCGGCCGCAACCAGTCGCCGAACATCGGCATCAACGTGAATGTCGGCGCCAACCCGATCGGCGACAAGGAATATGACGTCACCCTGACCCTGTCGGCTAAGGCCGGCGAGGACAAGGAAGTGCTGTTCAACGTCGAACTGGTTTATGGCGGCGTGTTCCGCATCGACGGTTTCCCGCAGGAGCACATGCTGCCGGTGCTGTTCATCGAATGCCCGCGCCTGCTGTTCCCCTTCGCGCGCCAGATCCTCGCTGACGCCACGCGCAATGGCGGCTTCCCGCCGCTGATGCTCGATCCGATCGATTTCGGCCAGATGTTCCAGCAGAAGATGGCCGAGGAACAGGCCAAGAGCAAAATCCAGGTTAGCTAAGTGGCATTCGCCACACCTCTGAAAAAAAGAGAGCCCGCACTTGATGCGGGCTTTTTTGTGCCGTGGGAAACAGCGTGATCATGCGCTGGGAAGCGTGCTCCAGATCGCCTTTTCGCCAAGGCTGGCCACGAGGGCTGCATGGGCGGCCCGTTCTTCGTCACTGAGCCGCGGCGTGAGTGCCCTTGGACGCGGCATGGTTTCGATGACGATGGTTGTTTCCGAATAGCCACCGCCGTTCGACAAGGACACTTCGAAGCCAAGGGCGGCCTGCTTGCCGCCAATCAGCTCGATATAGACTTCGGCCAACAATTCTGAATCGAGCAGCGCGCCGTGTTTGGTGCGGCGGGTGTTGTCGATGCCGTAGCGACGGCACAGAGCATCGAGCGAGTTTGGCCCCATAGGATGCTTGCGCTTGGCCATGGCCAGCGTGTCCACCACACGGATCGGCTCAACCGGCGGATGGCCGAGACGCGCAAACTCTGCATTGATGAAGTTGATATCGAAGGTGGCGTTGTGCGCGACCAGCTTGGCACCTTCAATGAAAGACAGGAACTCGTCGCAGATATGCGGGAAATGCGGCTTGTCGGCGAGGTGCTCGACGGTGATGCCATGCACGGCGAGCGCTTCGGGATGGATCTCGCGACCCTGGGGATTGATGTAAAAGTGGATCGTACGACCGGTCGGAAAGCGATTGTCGAGTTCGATGCCGCCGATTTCAATCACTCGGTCTTCGCGGTGATCAAGGCCGGTGGTTTCGGTATCGAAGATGATTTCACGCATCGATTCGGATCCGTTTTCTTTCTTTTAATCGTTAACGCCGCGACGCCTTAGCGCGAAGCGCCTGGCAATGACGCTTCGCGAATGTCTTTCAGGACCGCCTGAACGGCAGCACGCGCAGGCTCCAGACCGGCGCCTGTGTCGATGACGTAATCGGCACGTCGACGCTTTTCCCCATCCGGCAACTGCTTCGCCAGAATAGACGCAAATTTGTCTTCCGTCATGTTCGGACGTGACAAGACCCGTTCACGTTGGATGTCGGGCGAGGCACTGACCACGACGATTCTGTTGACCCGATCTTCGCCATGGGTTTCGAACAGCAGGGGGATGTCGAGCACGGCCACCGGTGTTTTGGCCTTTCGATGCGTGTCGAGAAAGTTTTCGCTTTCCGCCCGCACCAGCGGATGGATGATCGCTTCCAGCCGCTTGAGCTCAGGCGGGTTGTTGATTACCGCAGCCGCCAGTCTGGTACGATCGACGACACCATCCACGACCGTGCCGGGAAAGGCCGCGTCGATCAGCGGCACGGCCTTGCCGGCATAAAGGCGATGCACGGTTTCATCGGAATCATGAACCGGCACACCCTCGTCGCGAAACATCTGGGCCGTCGTGGATTTACCCATGCCGATGGAGCCGGTGAGGCCGAGAATGATCATGCGGCTTTTTCCACATCGGCGGCGATAAGGTCGTAAAGCGCCTGATCGACCGTCGGCCGCGCACCGAACCAGCGTTCGAAGCCGGGAACGGCCTGATGCAGGAGCATGCCGAGGCCATCGACCGTGCGCAAACCGCGCTGTTCGGCGTCGCGCAACAAGGGCGTTTGCAGCGGCACATAAACGATGTCGGAGACCACGGCGGTCTTTGGCAGGCGGTCGAGATCGAGGACCGGGCCGGGTGTTCCCTTCATCCCAAGCGAAGTCGTGTTGACCACGAGGCCGGCATCTTCAAGCAGGCCGTCGGTCTCGTCTTCGCCGTGGGCGGTGACGCCGTTGCCGAAATGATCGGCCAGTGCTTCAGCCCGCGCGACCGTGCGGTTGACGACGCGGATCGACGGCACCTTGCGGGTTTTCAGAGCTTGGATGATGGCGCGCGCGGCACCACCGGCGCCAAGCACGACGGCCGCCTCGCATTTATCCCAGCCGGGCGCTTGCGCATCCATGTTGGCGGCATAACCGTAGGCGTCGGTGTTGCCGCCCCACAGCGTTTCGCCAGCCATCCACAGCGTGTTGACGGCGCCGATGGCTTCGGCCGCTTCATCGCGCCGGTCGACCAGCTGGAACGCGGCTTCCTTGTGGGGAATGGTGACATTGCCGCCAACGAAAGCGCCGGCGCGAAGTTGCGCGATGAAGTCCGCAAAGCCATCCGGCGCGACTTCGACGCGTTCGTAGGAGCCGGGAAGGCCGAGTGCCTCCAGCCAGTGGTTGTGGATCATCGGCGAGCGGGAATGGGCGATCGGAAACCCGCAAACGAAAGCCTTTTGATCAGCCATCGATAGCCTCCTGCTCCCGCAGAGCTGACAGGAGTGGCAGCAGCGGCAGGCCGACAATGGTGAAATGATCGCCTTCGATCTTTTCGAACAGCTGAATGCCCTCGCCTTCAATCTGGTAGGCGCCCACGCTTTGCAGAGCCTTGGGCCCGACATGGCTGAGATGGCGACCGATAAAGCCTAGATCAAGCTTGCGCATCGTCATGCGCGCGACCGAAACCGTGCGCCAGATGGGAACGCCGGCGCGCGCAATGACTACCGCGCTGTTCAGCTCATGGGTCTTGCCCGACAAAGCCAAAAGGTGACGACGCGCGCCTTCCATGTCGGCCGGCTTGTGGAAGATCTCGTCGTCAAGGGAAAGGGTCTGGTCAGCACCGATAACGACGGCATCGGGATAGCTTTCGCTGACGGACACGGCCTTGGCTTCCGCCAGAATGTCGGCGACTTCCGCCGGCGTAACGCCGGTATCTTTCAGCGTGGCGTCGATAGCGCGCTCATCGATGTCCGAGGCAACGGCGTCGACGGTGAGACCCGCGTCTCGCAACATCTTCAGGCGAAACGGGCTGGTGGAAGCGAGAATGATCTGGGTCACGGCAATTCCTGAGTTCCGGGCGGGCTATCGGTTCTTGCCGCGCAAGGCAACGATGGCAGCCGCCGTCTCTTCGATCGACCGCCGGCTGACATCGATCATCGGCCAGCCATGCCGGCCACAGATCTGGCGGGCATAAGCGAGTTCGGCCGATATCTGCGAGCGATCCGTATAAGAAGAGATGTCGAAGCTTGGCGTGGAGCCGAGCAGGCGGTTCTCGCGAACCTGCGAAATGCGTTCGGCCGAGGCAATCAGGCCGACGATCAGCGGCTTGGTGGCGGCAGCCAGACTGTCGGGCATCGGCACGCCGAGAACGATTGGGATATTCACGGTCTTGATGCCGCGATTGGCGAGATAGATGCTGGTCGGCGTTTTCGACGTGCGGGAAATGCCGATCAGGACGATATCCGCATCGTTCATATCCGGCGGCAACTGGCCGTCATCATGCTCCATGGTGAAGTTCAGCGCATCGATGCGCCGGAAATAATCGGCATCCAGCACGTGCTGCGCGCCGACGCGGCGTCCGGCCGGCGTGCCGAGATAGGACTGAAACACGGTCAGCACCGGTTCCAAAACAGACACATAGGGCAGCCCCATGGCGGCACAGCGCGCATCGATGATCGCCGCCAGCTCCTGGTCCACCATGGTGTAAAGGATGATGCCGGGCTCGGCCTCGATTTCCTCCAGCACCTTTTCAACCTGCTTGGTCGTGCGGATCAGCGGATAGATGTGCTCGATGGCGCGCGCATCCTTGTATTGCGAAGCCGCCGCTCGGCCCGCCGCCAGGAGAGTCTCGCCGGTCGCATCAGAAATCAGATGCAAATGGAAGTAGCTTTGCGGCTTGCTCACACTCTTTAGCCTGTCCTGTGGGGTTCTGTGGAAAAGGCGGGACGGTTCGGCGGCCTGTGGAAGACGGGCCGGGATAGCAGCCGATTTGTCCACAATTCACGACGGTTCGGCAATGGTTTCGTGACGGCTGGGGAGATCGTGGACGGCAGAAGGTTGTTCGTTCGAGGTTCTCAAGCCTAGTGAAATTGGCTTCAAACAAGATTTTGAATCTCAACCTCTTTTTGCGGTTATCCCCGTGATTGACATCCTCTCCGCCTGACTGTCCCACGCCGCACTGGCAGTGACGCATCGACGCGGGACATGTGGGTAATGTTGAACTCCCGTTACGAACAGAGTCATAGAAACAAAAGACTCTTAGATAAGAAATCTTCTTTATTAGGGATGGCAGGCATGGAAGCGCCGCGACGCGTGGTAGTCGAGGTACTGAAGGGTTCGACTGCCTTTCCGCCTCCGATCTGGATGATGCGCCAGGCAGGCCGCTATCTTCCCGAATATAGGGAGCTGCGCCAGAAAGCAGGGAGCTTCCTCGATCTCTGCTACAATCCCGATTTTGCCGTGGAAGTGACGCTGCAGCCGATCCGCCGCTTTGGCTTCGATGCGTCGATCCTGTTCTCCGACATCCTCGTCGTGCCGCATGCGCTTGGCCGCGATCTGCGCTTCGAGGAAGGACGCGGGCCGCTGATGACGCCGATCCAGCCGGACGAAATCCCGGCGCTCGATGGCTCACGCTTCCACGACCACCTGGCGCCCGTCTACGAGACCGTTCGGCGCTTGCGCAGTGCCCTGCCCCCTGAAACCACGCTGATCGGCTTCTGCGGGGCTCCCTGGACGATTGCGACCTATATGATCGCCGGACATGGCACGACGGATCAGGCGCCGGCTCGACTGTTCTCGTTCCAGTATCCCGACCTGTTCGAGCAGATGCTGAACACGGTTGCCGATCATTCCGCCGATTATCTCATCCGTCAGATCGAAGAAGGCGCGGATGTCGTGCAAATCTTCGATTCCTGGTCGGGCGTGTTGGACGAGGCTTCCTTCGAGCGCTGGTGCGTGAAGCCGGTGGCGCGGATCGTTGCAAAAGTGCGGACGCGTTTCCCGGATGTGCCGATCATCGGTTTTCCGAAAGGGGCCGGCACGCTTTATGCACAATACCGCCAGAAGACCGGCGTCACCGCGCTTGGCCTCGACTGGTCGGTTCCGCTCAGCCAGGCGGCCAGCCTGCAGCGTGACGGCGCCGTTCAAGGCAATCTCGATCCGATGCGGCTTGTGGCCGGCGGCGAGGCGCTGCGTGAGGGCGTTGGCGCCATTCTCAAGCAACTCGGCTCCGGTCCGCTGATCTTCAATCTCGGCCACGGCATCACGCCGCAAACGCCGATCCCCCATGTTCAGGCCATGGTGGATCAGGTGCGCGCGGCCGGCGCTTAAACCAGGTTTCTGTCATGCGCGCGATCGTTTCGATTGTTGTTCTGGTTGCGGGTGCCGCGCTTCTGTTTGCGGTCGCCGGCGACGGGTTCTATCCCTGGGCCAAGGCGATCCATGTCATGGCCGTGATTTCCTGGATGGCCGGGATGTTCTACCTGCCGCGGCTGTTCGTGTATCATGCGGAAACCGGTACCGGCACGCCGCAATCCGAAACCTTTAAGATCATGGAACGGCGTTTGTTGCGGGCGATCATCAATCCCGCGATGATCGTGACCTGGATCTTCGGCCTGTGGCTGGCGTGGCATGGCTTTGCGTTTTCCGGTGGATGGCTGCATGCCAAGATCACGTTGGTTGTGATCCTGTCGGCCCTGCACGGCTATCTCACCACTGCGCAGCGGCGCTTCGAGGAGGATCGCAACGTCCATCCCCCGCGTCATTGGCGCATCGTCAACGAGATCCCGACCGTTCTGATGGTGCTGATCGTGATTCTGGTGATCGTGAAGCCGTTCTAAGGCAGCAGGAAACCAGTCAGACCATCTTGCGTGAAGGGTCAGACACAGCTATGTGGAGGCCCTCCCTCCTTTGTAAGCGCCGATTGTTCTCCGTTCGGTGCCGCAGGCTGCATTCCACTGAAAGCGCCGGCCCTTCACTCCCCCTATCTGATCCCCCACTAGGTTCCCCATGCAGGAAATGAAACTCCAGGAGCTCAAGAGCAAGAAGCCGGCGGAACTCGTCGCTTTTGCTGAAACGCTCGAAGTCGAGAATGCCAGCGTTCTGCGCAAGCAAGAGCTGATGTTCGCCATTCTGAAGAAGCTCGCGGCGCAGGAAGTCGAGATCATCGGCGAAGGCGTGGTGGAAGTCCTGCAGGACGGCTTCGGCTTTCTGCGCTCCGCCAATGCCAACTATCTTCCAGGACCGGACGATATCTACATCTCGCCCTCCCAAATCCGCCGCTTTTCTCTAAAGACCGGCGACACGGTTGAAGGGCCGATCCGCAGTCCGAAGGAAGGCGAGCGTTACTTCGCGCTCCTCAAGGTGAACACGATCAATTTCGACGATCCGGAAAAGATCCGGCATAAAATCCACTTCGACAACCTGACGCCGCTTTATCCCAACCAGCGGTTGAAGATGGAGATCGACAATCCGACGACGAAGGATATTTCGCCGCGCGTGATCGATCTGGTGGCCCCGATCGGCAAGGGCCAGCGCGCTCTGATCACCGCACCGCCGCGCACGGGTAAGACCGTGCTGATGCAGAACATCGCCCATTCCATCACCACCAATCATCCGGAATGCTACCTGATCGTTCTTCTGATCGATGAGCGGCCGGAAGAAGTGACGGACATGCAGCGATCGGTGAAGGGCGAGGTCGTGTCCTCCACCTTTGATGAACCGGCGGTGCGCCACGTTCAGGTCGCTGAGATCGTCATCGAAAAAGCAAAGCGCTTGGTCGAACACGGTCGCGACGTCGTCATTCTTTTGGACTCGATCACCCGTCTGGGTCGCGCCTACAACACGGTGGTGCCGTCATCCGGCAAGGTGCTAACCGGCGGTGTGGATGCGAACGCTTTGCAGCGCCCAAAGCGCTTCTTCGGTGCCGCGCGCAATATCGAAGAAGGCGGTTCGTTGACGATCATCGCGACTGCCCTCATCGATACTGGCAGCCGTATGGATGAAGTGATCTTCGAAGAGTTCAAGGGCACCGGTAACTCCGAAATCGTGCTTGATCGCAAGGTCGCCGACAAGCGCATCTTCCCGTCCATGGATATCCTGAAATCCGGTACGCGTAAGGAAGACCTGCTGATCGCGCGTCAGGACTTGCAGAAGATCTTCGTGCTTCGCCGTATCCTTGCTCCGATGGGTACAACGGACGCGATTGAGTTCCTGATTGACAAGCTGAAGCAGACGAAGACCAATTCCGAGTTCTTCGAGTCGATGAACACCTGATCGATTCGGTCCCGCAACAAAGATGAGGAAGAAGGCCGGGTCTAACCGGCCTTTTCCATTCCGATGGCAAACTTCAGCGATACGATCTACGCTTTGTCCTCGGGTTCACTGCCCGCCGGGATTGCGGTTGTTCGCATTTCAGGTCCGGCCGCTGAGACAATCCTGAAGCGATTGACTGGCAAGGCGGTTGAACCTCGAATAGCCCGTTTACTGGTCCTGAGGGATGAGCAAGGCGAGGTGCTCGATCAGGCTCTCACCCTGTTTTTTCCCGAGGGCATGAGCTTTACGGGAGAAGCTGTCGTCGAGCTACATCTCCACGGCGGCAAGGCGGTCCTGCGCGCCGTTTTGGATGCCATCGCTGCTTTTCCCAATACGCGCCTCGCGGAAGCAGGCGAGTTTACGCGGCGTGCGTTCATCAATGGACGTATGGATCTCACCGCCGCCGAAGGTGTTGCCGATCTCATCTCTGCCGAGACAGACGCGCAACGTCGCTTTGCGCTTAGCAATGCAGTCGGTGATCAAGAAAGGCTTTATTCCGGTTGGCGTGAGCAGTTGATCGAAGCCAGAGCCCTGATCGAAGCCGATCTCGACTTTTCCGATGAAGGCGACGTGCCGGGATCGGTGGCAGACGCGGTGCTGGAGCAGGTTCATGCATTGCGTGTGGTAGTCGAGGAGCATCTGAGCCAAACACGGCGAGGCGAAATCCTGCGCGACGGATTTCGCATAGCCATTGTCGGCGAGCCTAACGTTGGCAAATCAAGCTTGCTTAATGCGATTGCACGGCGTGATGTGGCGATTGTGTCTTATGAAGCTGGCACCACACGCGACTTGATTGAAGTGGCTCTCGACCTTGGTGGCTATAAGGTTATCCTGATCGATACGGCCGGCCTCCGGGAAACCGACAATATAGTCGAGCGCCTTGGTATCGAACGTGCGCGCACCGCGGCACATCAAGCCGACTTGGTTTTGCACCTGCATGTAGCCGGAACTGAGAACCCGTCCAAACTAGATGTACCTGTACAAACACTTTCGGTGGCCACAAAAGCCGATCTTCTGCCTGATGGCGTGCCTGCTGACTCCGTTGCTTTGTCTACGATGACCGGGGACGGATTATCAGATTTGCTTGTAGAGATAGAACACCGTGTAACAGAAGCAGCATCCGGCATGTCTCTGCTGCTTCCAAGCCGGGAGCGTCACGTTCAGCATCTTCGCCAAACGCACCTTGCTCTAGAACGGTCACAGAGGACGCACCTGCCCCTCGAGCTTCTTGCGGAGGAGCTTCGGATCGCGGCGGATCATCTCGGTCATATTACCGGCGCCATCGGCGTTGATGATCTTCTGGATGTTATCTTCACGCGCTTCTGTATCGGAAAATGACTCACGTGAAACACAGAGCCATGACAAACACCTTGTATGACGTTGTTGTCGTCGGCGGCGGACATGCCGGATGTGAAGCTGCAGCGGCCTCAGCACGGATGGGCGCTCGGACGGCCCTCATCACCATGGATGTCAGCAAGATCGGCGTTATGTCTTGCAACCCAGCCATCGGCGGTCTCGGTAAAGGCCATCTGGTTCGAGAAGTAGACGCACTGGACGGGTTGATGGGTCGCGCGGCTGATGCGTCAGGTATCCAGTTCAGGATGCTCAACCGCCGAAAGGGACCGGCCGTTCGCGGGCCCCGGACACAGGCCGATCGCAAGCTCTACCGGAAAGCGGTCCAGGAGCTTCTGAGCGAGCAGCCGAACCTCGACTTGATCTCAGGTGAAGTCGCTGATCTGCTACTGGACGGCAAGAGAGTAGCAGGGGTTCACCTTACTGAAGGTACGACGATAACATGTGGTGGTGTCGTCCTCACCACAGGAACTTTTCTCGGCGGCATCATCCACTTGGGTGATCGAACCTGGCCCGCTGGCCGCGTTGGCGAGGAGCCGTCAACAGCACTTGCAGCGCGATTGCGGCATCACCTTCAACTAGGAAGATTGAAGACGGGCACCCCACCCCGGCTAGATGGTAAGACGATCGATTGGGCTGGCATCGGCAAACAAGAAGCAGATACGGATCCCCGACCCTTTTCCCTAATGACCGATCGTATTCAGGTCCCACAAATCGCTTGCGGTATTACGCGCACCGCGCTGGCTACGCACGCTGTGATCCGGGACAACTTGCATCGCTCGGCGATGTATTCGGGATCGATCACCGGCGTCGGGCCACGCTACTGTCCGTCGATCGAGGACAAAGTCGTGCGTTTCGGCGATCGGGATGGGCATCAGGTCTTCTTGGAACCGGAAGGGCTGGATGACGATACGGTTTATCCAAATGGCATCAGCACGTCCCTCCCCGAGGAGGTGCAGGCGGCCATCATCCAGTCTATGCTTGGCTTGGAAAAGACGCGCATCTTACAGCCCGGCTATGCGATCGAATACGACTATGCCGATCCCCGGCAACTCGTTCACTCACTGGAAAGCAAGCAAATACCTGGCCTGTTCCTGGCAGGACAAATCAATGGAACGACCGGCTATGAGGAAGCAGCCGCGCAGGGGTTGCTGGCCGGACTAAACGCCGCTCGGTTGGCTGCTGGTAGCAACTGTGTTCGGATGAGCCGGACAGAGAGCTATCTAGGCGTCATGGTGGACGATCTTGTCACGCGCGGTGTGAGCGAGCCCTATCGCATGTTTACATCGCGCGCGGAGTTTCGACTGTCGCTTCGCCCTGATAATGCTGACGAACGCCTTACGCCCAAGGCAATCGAATTCGGTCTCTCGTCCGCGAAGCGGACAAAGGCATTCCACGCGTACCAAGAAGAGATCGGGCTTGGTTTGGGCATGCTTTCCTCTCTAAAAGCTTCCCCCAACCAGCTTCGATCGTTCGGCTTGTCCGTCAATTTGGACGGGCGCGTGAGAACAGCGTTCGACGTTCTTGCCAGCAGCGACACAAGCTTGGACGACATTGTTCGAATTTGGCCGGAGGTCGACAGCCTGAGCGCCAGAGCGAAGGAAGCGTTGGAAATCAAGGCTAAGTACTCGGTCTATCTTGATCGCCAAGAGGCCGACGCCGCGATGCTACGGAAGGAAGAAGCCAGGTTGCTTCCGGTGGATTTGAACTATGCCGGGATCTCTGGTCTGTCGAATGAGCTGAAGGCGAAACTGGCTGCCGCCCAACCCTTATCATTGGCTGACGCTCAGAAGATCGAAGGCATTACGCCGTCCGCCCTTGCTCTCGTTCTAGCGCACGCTCATCGAGCACAAGTTGCTGCATGACGCCGTCGGAAAAGATCGAATCACTGCAAGCCGTTGCACCTGACGTTTCACGTGAAACAGCCGAAAAGATGCTTGGACTGGAGAGCTTCTTTCTGAAATGGGCAAAGACCATCAATCTGGTCTCTTCCAGTACCTTGGACGAAGCTTGGAAGCGGCATTTTCTTGACAGTGCACAGCTGTGGAATTGGCGTGGCGAGACCAAAGCGTGGCTTGATCTTGGCTCTGGCAGCGGTTTTCCAGCGCTTGTGATAGCGCTGTTAGAACGTGACAGCGGCGCCAGGGTTACGCTTGTTGAAAGCAACGTCAAAAAGTCGGCTTATCTCCGACAGGCTATCACAGCCCTTGATCTCAACGCTCATGTTCTCACCCGCAGGGTAGAAGAACTGGAAGACGGTGTCTTCAAAGGCTCATCCACCACAATCACGGCGCGCGCCTTCGCACCTCTGGACCGTATGCTGGAGTGGACCAACGGCTTTGGCTGTGCCTCGGCGCGAGCCCTTTTGCACAAAGGTCGTGGATTTCATGCCGAGCTGGATGATGCGCGTAGGCGCTGGGCATTCGATCTGGTAGAACGCACCAGCCTGGTTGATTCCGATAGCGTGATTTTGGATATCACTGCCGTTCGAAGGCTGTAGGCGCTGAACTCAATGTGGTTAGCCAATGCGCATTATAACTCTGGCCAATCAAAAAGGCGGTGTCGGTAAGACAACCACCGCTATCAACCTCGCCACTGCGCTTGCTGCGATTGGCGAGCGGGTGCTGATTGTGGATCTAGATCCGCAAGGGAATGCTAGCACAGGCCTGGGTATCGACAAGGAAGAGCGGACGCTTTCGTCCTATGACGTGCTTGCCGATAAGATTCCTCTGTCCGAAGTCGCCATCCAGACGGTTGTTCCCAATCTTTGGATTGTCCCTTCCACGATGGATCTGTTGGGCGTGGAGATGGAGATCGCCGCCCTCCCCGATCGGACCACCCGTTTGAAGTCGGCTTTGGGTGATGCTCAAGACCTCTTCTCGTATGTGCTTGTTGATTGCCCACCATCGCTGAACTTGCTGACCATCAACGCGATGGCCGCGGCTGACTCCGTGCTGGTTCCGCTGCAATGCGAGTTCTTCGCGCTGGAAGGTCTCAGCCAGCTTCTTCGCACAGTGGAAATGGTGCGGCAGACGATCAATCCGCAGTTGATCATCCAGGGCATTGTGCTGACCATGTATGATGGTCGCAACAACCTTGCGAACCAGGTTGTCGATGATGTGCGGGCGCATATGGGGGATAAGGTCTATGAGACCGTGATTCCGCGCAATGTGCGGATTTCGGAAGCGCCATCGCACGGAAAGCCGGCAATCCTGTATGATCTGAAATGCTCGGGAAGCCAGGCCTATCTGCAACTGGCCACCGAAGTCATCCGGCGCGAACGGCGTTTGAAGGCAGCTTGATATGAGTGAAGAAACGGGAAAACGCCGCCTCGGTCGCGGCCTGGCTGCATTGATCGGCGAGATCGATCGTCCTGCCGAGCAGCAAGCTCCGAAGGCGCGTGCGGATGGCGTTGTGCCGATCGAGATGGTGGTTGCCAATCCACGCAATCCCAGGCGGACGTTCGGCGAGAACGATCTGACCGATCTCGCGCAGTCGATTCGCGAACATGGCGTCGTGCAGCCAGTGATCGTACGGCCGGGCCGTATGGATGGAACGTATGAGATCATCGCCGGTGAGCGTCGTTGGCGGGCGGCGCAACGCGCAGGTGTCACGCAGCTTCCGGTTCTGATCCGCGAGGTCGATGATCGTGTCGCGCTTGAGCTTGCGATCGTTGAGAACGTTCAGCGCGCCGATCTGAATCCTGTTGAAGAAGCAATGGGTTATCAGCAGCTGATCGACGAACACAGCTATACTCAGGCTGATCTAGGGCAGGTGATCGGCAAGAGCCGTAGCCATGTCGCGAACACGTTGCGCTTGCTGAAGCTGCCGACGATCATCCAGGATATGCTGACCAGCGGAACGCTGTCGGCCGGTCATGCGCGCACCTTGGTGACGGCGGCCGATCCGTCCGGTCTCGCCAAGCGGATCGTGGAAGAGGGTCTTTCGGTGCGTCAGGCAGAGGCGCTTGCTCAGGCGCCGGAAAGCAAGACGCCGGCGCCGACCCGCGCTAACGACAATGCCAAGGATGCCGATACGCTGGCGCTGGAGAAGCTGCTATCCGATCAGACTGGTTTGCGAGTGACCATCCTGCACAAGGAAAAGGGCGGCGAGATCAAGATTGCTTACCGCTCGCTCGATCAGCTCGATGAGCTGTGTCGCCGCCTTCAGGCTTGATGAGCCGCGCACTCAAGGACGGTGCAGGGTCAGTCCTAGCAGACAACGCTCGATGATCGCATCGCTGAGGTCGGGGTAACGCCGGCTTTCCAGTATGGCCGCCTGTACGCGCTGCAAGGCGGTCGAGGCTTGTGGCAGGGAGAAGCGGGTCAGGGCACGTTCCACTGCCGCCTTGCGATCGAAGTAGAGCGGCGGGCGTGCTGCGCCGATGACAGCGCTTGCAGGCCGGTTGGAGGTCTGCATGTCCGCGCGAAGGCTTTGCACGATCTGCAACTGGCGAAGCGCAGACAGGAGCAGGGTCGTTCGATTGCCGCCGGCCGACTTGAACCGTAGTAGAGCCTGCTGAAAACCGGATACGTCGCCCTTGAGCGCGGCGTTCAGGGCATCGTCGGCCGAGGTCGCCGACACGTCGCCGATCAGCAAAGCGACATCGTCTTCCTCCACTTCCGATTTGCCGTGGCAATACAGCGCCAGCTTTTCGATCTCGCCACGTGACGCCAGCCGGTCGCCGCCGAGCAGGGCCTTCAAGCGGGAGCGGGCGGGCAGGCCGATGCGCAATCCATATGGCTGCAGGCCCTCATCGATCAGGGCATCGATGGCGCGCGGATCGTCGCTGTAGCAAGGCAAGGCCATGCCGCTGAACGCTGTTTCCACGACGCCACGCACGCCGGCGCCCTTCTTCAAATCGCCGCCCTCGATAAGTACCAAGGCATCGGCAGGCGGGTCTTTGGCGAGATCCTTGATGGCGTCGGCGAATGCCTTTTGCGCGCCGGCATTGCGGATCCAGATCAATCGCTGGCTGCTGAACATGGAAAAGGTCTTCACCTCGTCGAACAGGCGGCCGGGATCGGAGTCGATGTCGCCAGCGTCCAGCCGCACGACGGCAAACGGATCATCCAGCGCGATGCCAGTTGAAACGGCGAACTTGCGCGCACGCTCGGCGACAAGGCCGCGATCAGGGCCATAGACCAAGATGATGCGGGCGGTACGGTCCGGCCGGGCCAGCCAGGAGTCGACTTCGTGGTTCTTCTTCTGCGCCATAGGAACAATCAGTATCTCGTTCCCGGCAGGTGGTAACCGAACAACCCCAGGCCTGTCACGCGGCCAGACGCGACACGTTCCGATTGCCGCAGGGGCAGCGACTCTGGTTTTACGGATCGAACCCGGCTATCGGGTGAGTCGGGGTTCTATGTGGGGGATTGTATGGCGGAACAGGTGAACGAGCAGGCGACTGCGGATCGCCGGCCTTTGGCGTCGCGCAGCACCAGCTGGGCACAAGGGCTGGCCAAGCTGCTTCTCAAGACGTCGGCCACCCCGAATGCCGTATCGGCCACGGGGATAGGTTTTGCGGCACTGGGCGGCGTGGCCTTCGGCTACGGTCCTCAGCATCCCTGGTTGTTTCTCGTGGGTGCGCTAATGGTGCAGCTGCGCTTGTTGTGCAATCTTCTGGACGGCATGGTTGCGGTGGAAGGTGGCCGTGGGTCGCCCACCGGCGCCTTGTTCAACGAAATCCCCGACCGCTTCGAAGACAGTTTTTTGCTGATCGGCTTCGGCTATGGTTGTGGACATCCTGAGCTGGGATATGTCGCTGCGATCCTGGCGGTGATGACCGCCTATCTTCGCGCCTTCGGCGCATCGCTCAGTTTCGGACAGGATTTCCGCGGACCGATGGCCAAGCCGCAGCGTATGGCGGCGTTGACGATCGGTGGCGTGCTCGCCTTCTTTGAAGCCGTGTTGTTCGGCTCTTTGTACAGCCCGATCATCATTCTGGCCGTGGTTATCGCAGGCACCGCATGGACCTGTTCGCGTCGCATCGGCGCGATGAGCGCGCGTTTGAAGGACCGGGCATGATCGACCACATCCTGATCGGACTGGCGCGCTTTCTTGTTGGCGGGCGGCCCGAATGGCTTGGCACGCAGCCATCGCTGCGCCAGCGGATCTACTTCGCCAATCACGGCAGCCATCTCGATACGATCCTGCTCTGGGCCGCGATCCCAACGCGCCTGCGGCCGACCACGCATCCGGTTGCGGCGGCGGACTATTGGGGCAAGGGGCGTCTGCGCCGCTCCGTTGCGCTTGATCTTCTGAATGCGGTTCTGGTTGATCGCAGCGGAGGAGGCGCAGCGTCCGGCCAGGATCCGCTCGCGCCCTTGGAAGAAACGCTGGAGCGGGGCCATTCCCTGATCATCTTTCCGGAAGGAACGCGCGGCGGTGAAAAACTGCCGGCCGCGTTCAAGTCGGGGCTGTTTCGATTGGCGACGCGGTTTCCGCAGGTCGAACTCGTTCCTGTTTACCTCGAGAACATGTCGCGGGCTTTTCCGCGTGGCGCCTTTTTGCCTGTTCCGATCTCCTGCCATGTCCGCTTCGGCGCGCCTTTGTACATCGAAGGCGGCGAGACCAAGGAAGCATTCCTGGAGCGGGCGCGTGAGGCGATCGTGGCCCTGGCGGAGGTGAACTGATGGACCCGACGCTTGTCACGCTCTTCATCGGGCTGATCACCGTTCTTGCCACCGCCACCCTGATCGGCCAGATCCTGGGACGTCGTGCCGAAAGCACGGAAGCCCGTGCAACGGTCGACAACCTCAATGCGCGTATCCGGGCCTGGTGGCTGATGGTCGCGATCTTTGCCGTGGCCTTCGTATTTGGCAGGATCGTTACGCTCGTGCTGTTTGCGCTGACCTCGTTTTACTGTTTGCGCGAGTTCATCTCGCTCACACCAACAAAACCTGGCGATCATACCGCCCTTGCCTTCGCATTTTATGTCTTCCTGCCGCTGCAGTATGTGCTGATCGGGATCGACTGGCAGTCGCTGTTTTCTATCGCCATCCCCGTTTACGCCTTTCTGCTGCTGCCGGTTCTGGCGGTGCTGCGCCATGACACCGACGACTTCCTGTCGCGCACGGCCAAGCTGCAATGGGCCCTGCTTCTGACGGTTTACTGCATCAGCCACGCGCCGGCTTTGCTGCTGCTGAAGATACCCGGCTTCGAGAACAAGGGTGTGCTGCTGTTGTTCTTCCTGGTCACCGTGGTGCAGGCGAGCGACGTGCTGCAATACATTTTCGGAAAGCTGTTCGGCCGGCACAAAATCGCGCCGGTGGTCAGCCCCAACAAGACATGGGAAGGCTTCGTCGGGGGCGGTTTGGCCGCCACGCTGCTGGGGGCGGGCTTGTTCTGGATCACGCCATTCACACCGCTGCAGGCGGCCGGCATGGCGTTGGCAATCGTGCTTGCCGGCTTCAGCGGCGGTCTGGTTCTGTCAGCCGTGAAACGCTCGATGGGCGCAAAGGACTGGGGCCGCATGATCGAAGGCCACGGCGGCGCGCTCGACCGCATGGACTCCGTGACTTACGCGGCGCCCCTGTTTTTCCACCTGGTGAATTACTTCTTCGCAGCTTGAGCCTGTGCTTCCTTTTCTGAGTCGGGGCTGGTCTTTTCCTCACGGACAGGATCGGGGTAGCTGTCGGCGATGAACAGGATCACGGCCGTGACGAGGCCGACGATTACGCCCAGACCCCAGAAGGACGTACCGATCGCCAAGCCAAGCGCCCCGGTAATCCACACTGCGGCCGCGGCTTTGATGCCTTTTACGTCGAAGCCGCTCTTGAAGATCACGGCGCCGCCGAGGAAGCCGATGCCCGACAGAAAGCCTTGCAGAGTACGTGACAGGGAACTCGGATCGAGTTGCGCGAGGTGGACGCCAAGCAGCATGTAGGTGGTGGAACCGACAGCGATCAGGATCATGCCAGCTATGCCGATTGCCTTGTGGTGGACGCGCCGCTCGAAGCCGATAGCTGCGCCCAGGATCGCCGCTGCGCCAAGCCGCATCAGGATATCCAGCCCGTCCGACCACATCGATATCATCGTGGCTGCCTTTCCGTGTTTTCGCCTGCCTTTTGCCAAGGCCATCGATTCTCGATTTCTACGGTGAGCGAGATCGAGAGGAACGTTCTGATCAGCACGATCAAAGCCAGGATCAGGACGTTTTGCAATGTCGGTCGAATGGCGACCGTACCGATGATGTCGGCAGCCACAAGCAGTTCCAAGCCAAGCAGAATGGCACGGCCAAGCGTTTGGCGGAACTGGTGGTAAGGACTACTCGGCGCAGTGCTGCTGCGCGCCGCTGTGAAGGATCGAAAGAGCGCGTAAGCGGCCCCCAAAACAATAACGGCCACGCCAGTCCCTTCCAGGCCACGCGTTATGGCATGGAGCAGAAAGTCGAACCAGGATGTGGATGCTTCCGTCATCCGAAATCCTCTCGGCAGCGTCACTGATCGAACGCGGAAGCATCAAGATTGTTGCCGTTCAGTCGTCAGTCAGGAGTGGTGGTGCTGGAGACAAAGAGCCGGAAAACAAAAAAGCCGCCCGAAGGCGGCTTTTTGATCGCTTGAACTTCCCGAAGGAAGATTGGAGCGGGTGAGGCGATTCGAACGCCCGACCCCAACCTTGGCAAGGTTGTGCTCTACCCCTGAGCTACACCCGCTCACACGGCAACGCCGCAAGCCGCGCCTATATGGCCGAAAGCTTTTTCGATTGCAACAGGAATTTCGCATGCTTGCGCAGCCTTTCCGCTGCCTTTACGGAACGCTGATTATCGTCGGTTTTGTGATGCGGGTGAGGGTTCTATGCGTGTTGATCGTGAGGGATTGCTGGCGAAGCTCGATGGGCTGGGGATCCAGACAAGTACCGTCGATCATCCTCCGCTGCATACGGTGGAGGAATCGCAGCATCTGCGCGGCGAGATCCCGGGTGCGCATACGAAGAACCTCTTCGTCAAGGATCGCAAGGACCGCTACTTTCTGCTCGTGGTGGAAGAGATGGCTGTCGTCGATCTCAAGACCGTGCATCATGTGATCGGCGCGTCGGGCAAGGTCTCGTTCGGCAAGCCGGAAGCGCTGATGGATCTGCTTGGTGTGGTGCCCGGATCGGTCTGCGTGTTCGGTGCGATCAACGACACCGAGAACAGGGTCACAGTGGTGCTCGACAGCACCTTGATGGAAAGCGCGGTGATCAACGCGCATCCACTAACCAACGAGGCGACGACGTCGATCGGCAGGGACGACCTGCTGGCGTTTCTTCAAGCCGTCTCCCACCCGCCTCTTGTCTTGAAAATCACCGCCTGATCGCTCACATCGTGAGCCAAGTCGATAAGGGCAGGCTGAAGTCTGGAAGGATGTTTCATGAGCGATAAAGCAAACAATCCCTACGCTAGCGGGGGCCAGCCTTACCAGACCGAAGTCACGCTTGGCGGCGGCATTGCAGGCAATGGGGCCGGCAATGGGGCGAGCGGCGGTGGCGACCTCATCAAGGATACGACGACATCAGGGTTTTCCGCCGACGTGATCCAGGCCTCGCGCACGCAGCCAGTGCTGGTGGATTTCTGGGCGCCATGGTGCGGACCCTGCAAGCAGCTGACGCCGGTTCTGGAGCGCGTGGTTCAGGCCGCACGCGGCGCGGTGAAGCTCGTGAAGATGAATATCGACGAGCATCCCTCGATTGCAGGCCAGCTCGGCATCCAATCCATTCCAGCCGTAATCGCCTTCAAGAACGGCCAGCCGGTCGATGGTTTCATGGGCGCGGTGCCTGAAACCCAGATCAAGGCGTTTATCGACAAGCTTACGGCCGACATGGCTGGCGGAACGGCGGATCTTCTGGCGCAGGCGGAAGAGGCGGTGACACGCGGCGAAGCTGCGATTGCGGCTGATCTTTATGCCGCCGTGCTCGACGAAGACGAGACCAATGTGGATGCGCTGGCCGGGCTTGCGAATCTGTATTTCGATGCCGGGCAGGCGGATACGGCGCGCGAGCTGCTTGAGCGTGTTGCCGAAGACAAGGCTGGTCATGCCGGTGTTGCCGGGTTGCGCGCCAAGTTCGCTTTGGCCGATCAGATTGCCGAGCTTGGCGATGAAGGCGAGTTGCAACGCCGGTTAAGTGCTGATTCCACCGATCATGGTGCGCGCTTCGATCTCGCTTTGATCGCCAATGCGCGCGGCAACCGCGAAGAGGCTGCCGATCAGTTGCTGGCGATCATGAAGGCTGACCGGGAATGGCGTGAGGACGGCGCGCGGCAGCAGCTTTTGAAGTTCTTCGAAGCCTGGGGTCTGACTGATCCTTCGACCCTTGCAGCACGCCGCAAGTTGTCCTCGCTTTTGTTTCGTTGATTGGGGTGCGTTAACAAACAGTCCTGAGAAAAGGCCCGCACTCTTGAGAAACGGCCGGCCCGCACCAGATCTTTGGCCAACAGCGAGGAGATTTCAGTGCAGGCCGGCAATGCCCATTATCGTGTCGCGGAGGATATTCCTCCGGTGGTCCCGATCTTTCCGCTCTCGGCAGCGCTGTTGCTACCGGGCGGACGCATGCCGCTCAACATTTTCGAACCGCGCTATCTCAAGATGATCGATGCCGCTTGTGGCGGAGACCGGCTGATCGGCATGATCCAGCCGAGCCTCGACGGCGCGACGCTTGGTAATGGCGAACCAAGTCTGTGCGCGGTGGGCTGCCTTGGGCGCCTCGTTTCCTTTGCGGAAACAGGCGACGGCCGCTACCTCATCGGTCTGCAGGGCATCTGCCGTTTTCGGGTATCCGAGGAGATCGAGCATAAGGCGCCGTATCGCTTGTGCCGTATCGCGCCTTTCGTCAGCGACCTCAACGAGGACGCCGGCAGTGGCGAGATCGACCGGCCGGCCTTGCTCAAGACGCTGAAAGCCTATCTCGAGGTCAACGAGTTGGATGCGGATTGGGAGGGCGTGAGCCGGGCGGAGAACGCGACGCTGGTGAATGCGCTGTCCATGATGTCGCCTTATGGCGCGGCGGAAAAGCAGGCGCTGCTGGAAGCGCCGGATCTGCGCACCCGCGCCGATACGCTGATTGCGATTACGGAAATGGCCTTGGCCCGCTCGCGCGACAGTTTTGGCTCAGGCCTGCAATGACCGCGGGTACGGTGCTTCTCTATGGGTGATGAGCCGGCAAACAATCCACTCGCGTCGCGCCGTGTGGCAAAGCTTGACGTGCGCATGCTCGAGCTCCTGGCTTGCCCGGTGACCAAGGGCCTGCTGCGCTATGATGCCGAGCATGAGGAACTGATTTCGCCCGGCGCACGCTTGGCTTATCCCGTGCGCGACGGCATTCCGATCCTGCTGCAATCGGAAGCGCGGGTGATCGAGCTCGACTGAGCCACTTCATTGAAAGTTGCGACCGCGCGGCATGACCTTGGCCGAGCGCTTGGCGAGTTCCTCGATATCTTCCTTGAACTCCGGCATGTCGCGCATCAGTTTGGCGACGCGTTTTTCTGAATACGGGCCGTTGGCGCTTTGCGGCAGGGGACGGCGCACATGATCGGAATTGGCAAGGCTGTCGATCGTGGGGCCGTGTTCCGATAGCTCGGCCAAACGCGGCGTCAGATCCTCGATCTTCTGTGCGATCACATGGATCACCTCGCCCTGATGCTGCAGTTTGCCTGAAACGCGAACAAAACGGGCGCCCAGCACGATCGGCCGGAATTTTTCGAACGTGTCTTTCCAGATGATGATGTTGGCGAGGCCTGTTTCGTCTTCCATCGACATGAAGATCACGCCCTTGGCCGAACCCGGCCGCTGACGCACCAGAACCAGACCGGCCACGGACACGAAACGGCCGCTCCGCGTCTGGCCGAGATCGGCGCAAGGCAGCGTGCGCTCGCGCACCAATCGACCCCGCAGGAAGCTGACCGGATGCGCCTTCAGCGACAGAGTGAGGGTACGGTAGTCGTGGATGACATGCTCGCCGAGCGGCATCTCCGGCAACCGGGTTTCAGGCTCGAATTCGCGCAGTTGAAGGCCGGCTTGCGTGAACAACGGCAGCGTTTCGGGAGCGGTCTTGGCATCGAGTGCGCGTGCAGCCCATAAAGCGGCGCGACGGTCGAGACCGATCGAGCGGAACGCGTCGGCTTCGGCCAAACGCACGATCGTCGATGGGGAAAGTCCGGTTTTCAGCCAGAGATCGCGCACCGATGCGAAGCCTGAACCGCGAGCGGCAACCAGTTTATCAAGCTCTGCCTGGCTCAGCCCTTTCACCTGGCGGAAGCCTAGCCGGACCGCATGGCGGGTGCGGATGACGCCGCGCATGGAGCGATGGCGGCTGGCGATATGATCGGGCCTGAACGGCGCCTCCTCTAGGGTACAGTCCCAATCCGAGTGGTTGATGTCGACTTCGCGGATGTCCAAACCATGCTCTCGGGCATCACGCACCAACTGAGCCGGCGCATAGAAGCCCATCGGCTGGGCGTTGAGGATCGCTGCGCAGAAGACATCGGGATAATAGGTCTTGAACCAGCACGAGGCGTAAACCAGCAAGGCGAAACAAGCCGCGTGGCTCTCTGGAAAGCCGTATTCGCCGAAGCCCTCGATCTGGCGAAAGCAGCGTTCGGCGAAATCACGCGGGTAGCCGTTCTTGACCATGCCGTCGATCAGCTCGTTTTCAAGCTGGGAGATGATGCCGACGCGCCGGAATGTCGCCATGGCACGGCGCATCTTGTCGGCCTTGTCCGGCTTGAAGCCGCCGCATTCGATGGCGATCCGCATGGCCTGCTCCTGGAAAAGAGGAACGCCGAGGGTCTTGCCAAGAATGGCTTCCAACTGAGGCTTGATGTAGGTCGGCTCTTCCAGGCCTTCGCGACGGCGCAGATAAGGATGCACCATATCACCCTGGATAGGACCAGGGCGGACGATGGCCACTTCGATGACGAGGTCATAGAACTCCCTTGGCTTCAAACGCGGCAGCATCGACATCTGGGCACGGCTTTCGATCTGAAACACGCCCAGCGTGTCGGCGCGGCAGATCATGTCGTAAACGTTGTTCTCACCTTCCGGGATGGTGGCCAGCGTGGTGGATTGCTCTTCAGGGTAATGCTGCTTCACCAGATCGAAGCAGCGACGCAGGCACGACAGCATGCCGAGCGCCAGAATATCGACCTTGAACAGGCCGACGGAGTCGAGATCGTCCTTGTCCCATTCGATCATCTTGCGCTCGGGCATGGCCGTTTTCATGATCGGCACGATCTCGTCTAGCCGATCGCGCGTGATCACGAAGCCGCCGACATGCTGGCTGAGATGGCGGGGAAAGCCCTGGATCGCGTTGGCGTAATCGAAAAAGCGCCGGGTCAGCGGATCCTGCATAGCAAGGCCGGCGGAAGCGGCTTCGCGCGCACCAAGAGACGTGTCGCCCCATTTCCAGGTCGAGGCTGACAAAGCGCTGATCGTGTCTTCCGACAGGCCCAGCGCCTTGCCGACCTCGCGCATGGCCGAGCGCGAGCGATAGGAAATCACCGCCGCTGCAAGGGCCGTGTTTCGGAAGCTGTATTTCTCGTAGATGAAGGCGATGACTTCGTCGCGGCGCTGGTGCTCGAAATCGACGTCGATATCCGGCGGCTCGCCACGCTCTTTGGAGATGAAGCGCTCGAACAGCGTTTCCAACCGGTCAGGACCGATATCGGTGATGCGCAAGCAATAGCAGATCAGCGAATTGGCGGCCGAACCGCGCCCCTGACATAGAATACCCTTCGAACGGGCATGGCGTACGATGTCGTTGACGGTCAGGAAGTAGCCGGCGTAGCCGAGCTCTTCGACCAGAGCGAGTTCCTTTTGCAGGATCTCAATCGTCTTCTCGGTCGGACCGTCGGGAAAGCGCCAGGCTGCTCCTTCCCAGGTCAGCCGCTCCAGTTCCTCCTGCGCCGTTGCGCCATCTCGCGTTGGTTCGTTGGGGTAGTTGTGCTGCAGCTCTTTAAGCGAGAAACGCAGTGTGGCGGCGAAGCGCTGTGTCTCCACCAGGGCCTGGGGGATGCTGGCAAAGAGCCGTGCGATCTGAGCAGGGGATTTCAGATAGCGTTCGGCATTGGCCTGACGCTCCAGCCCAATGTTGCTGACCGGCTTGTTGAGACGGATGGCGGTAATGACATCCTGCATCTCGCGAAATTCCGGACGATGATACAACACATCGTTCACGGCCATGAGCGGCAAGCCCGATCGCCGGGCCAGTGCCGACACCTGCTCAAGGCGGAAACGATGATCGCCATTATAGGTCGGCGCTACCGCCAACCAGACCGAGCGATTGAAGCGCTGGCGAAGCTCCTCAAGAAAGGCGAGTGTTTCTTCCGTGTCCCCATAGGGATCGGCCAGAACGGCGAGCGAGATGTCCGCGCCCCATTCGATGAGATCGGCGCGGTAAACGCGCGATGCGCCCTTTTCGCTTTCTTCACGCAGATTGGCCTGGCTCAACAGCCGGCAAAGATGCCCCCAGCCTTCACGCGTTTGCGGATAGGCCAGAACATCCGGGGTGCCATCGCAGAAAACCAGCCGGCTGCCGGGATGAAACTGGAACCGGTTGGTTTTTGCCATGTTCCAGCCGCGCACTACGCCGGCCACCGTGTTTCGGTCCGCAATACCGACTGCGGTATAACCAGCTTCCAGCGCACCTCCCACCATCTGCTCGGGCGAGGCCGCGCCATGCAGAAAGGAGAAGTTCGACTGCACGGCGAATTCCGCAAAAGCGGGGCTGGCTTGCGGAAAGCGCTCCGTGCTCATGCAAAGATCCCATGCATGTACCAGCGCGGCATGGGCGGAAGAGCCGCCTGAAGATCGTCTTTCTCTTCCTTTGCCGCCGGATTCATATCAACGGTTTCAGCGAGTTTGCCGCTTTTGCGGCGGCGCTCTTCTTCCTCGGCTTTCATTAAAGGGCCAAGCCTCGGCTCGCCCTCGTAAAGGCCTTGGCGAAACAGCCAGTAGCGATGGCCCTCGCCATCCTCGACGCGGAAATAATCACGCGTTTCGCCGGTCTCGTCGTACCACCATTCCGGCGTCAAACGTTCCGGCCCTTCCGCGCGCACGATGCGGTGATGCATGCGCCGCCAGCGGAAATGGGCCGGCGGGCCTTCCGGTACTTCCGCGGTGACATCCACGGGTTCGGGCTGGCGCAGGAGCCGCAAAGGGCGCGAGAAGGTGGAAGCCGGCTTGGTGTCTTCGACCTCCGTCTTGTTTGCAGCACCGGGCGCATAGGCGATGGCGCGTTCCGGGATGTGGCTCGCGACCTCCACGGGATGCACCATCACCTGGCGACCGAGCCTGGCTTCCACCCGGTCAGCCAGAAGAGCGATGCTTTGCACCTCTTCATCGCCTTCCTTCATCAGGTCGCTTTGCACTTCCGCAAAAGGCTGCGCGGTGAGAACCGACAAGCGCAGGAGATCGAAGCCATAGCCGGGATCGAGGCTCTCGCTGGTGGCTGAGAGTTTTTCGCGAAACAGGAGCCGGATCAGTTTGGGATCCCGCAGAGGCCGTGCGGTTCTGACCCGCAACCGGAACACGGTGCCATCGACACGAAACAGCGCCAGTTCCAGTGAGGTCGCACCTTCACCGCGTTCGCCGAGAGCGGGCTGCAATGTCTTGGACAAGGTCAGAACCAGTTGCTCGATCTCTTCGATCGTGCCGATCGGCTCGAAGAAACGGCGTTCGGCCGATAGGGTCGGAACCGGTCGGCGAGGCGTGATGGATTCTTCCACCCGGCCAACAGCCTGGTCGATGCGCAGCAGAAGCTGCTTGCCAAAGCGTTTGGCAAGCGGGGCACGCGGAGCGGACAAAACGGCGCCCACCACACGCAAACCAACGCTTTCCAGGCCGTGGCGCGTATCGGGCGGTAGGCGCAGGGCCGACAAAGGGAAGGGCGCCAGAGCCTGCGCTTCCTCCCCTTGTTCGATGATCGCGCCGGAATCGAAGCGCGCCAGCGCATAGGCCGTGCCAGGCGTGGCGGCGAGCCCGCCGCGAATGTCGAAACCCTGTTCCTTGAGCCGTTTGCGGATATCGGCCATCAAGGCCACTTCGCCGCCAAACAGATGCGCGCAACCCGTGATGTCGAGATAAAGCCCGTCCGGCCAATCGATCGCCACCAGGGGCGTGTAGCGATCGCACCAGTCGGCCAAGGCGTCGAGCAGGCGCCGGTCACCCTCGGCATCGTCTTCGACGATATCGAGATCGGGATGCATGGCCCGCGCTTCGGCAATGCCCTGACCGATGCGCAGCTTGAGGGATTCGGCCTTGGCATCAAGGGCAGCGATGCGCTGCGCATTGTCCTGCCTGCAACTAACCACCAGCGGCGGCACGTCGCCGTTCAGGCGCGAAGCCCACGACTTGCCCAGCCGCTTGCGCCAGATTCGGTCTGTAGACAGACGCGGAAACCACAGAGCCAGAAACCGCTGGCTGTGCTTGGGCTGAAGGTTGGTTCGCTGTTCGGAGTTGGAGACGGCGTTCATGAGGGTTCCATTCCAGCGTGAAAGTGCCTGGACGTGCGGTGCGGCTTTTGGCGACGGTCAGTTCCAGGCCCGGCGGCCCGAGCGAGTCTCGCAAGGGACCATCAAGCGTTTGCCGCAAACCCGCAGGCGCAGGGGAAACAAGCAGCCTGACGGGTGCCGCGGTGGGTGTTTGTTCAGCTGACTGGCGCAGCAGGAACACCGGCCGCCCAGCCGCTTGCGCGCGGCGATGCAGCCTTCGCGTGGCGGTCAGATCCAGCATGCGGGGATTGCCGCGCAGTTCCAGGATCACGCCGGCCAGATCCGGCAGCCGTGCCGCTTCCTCACCAATCCACAGCGTGTCGCCGAGCTTGGGTGCTTCGGCGAAAAGAAGGCGCTGCGGCGCGATGCCGAAAGTTTCGCGGATGCCGGCGGCATAAGGCAGGCCGCCTTCGGAAAAAGCTTCCGTCGTGCCCAACCATAAAAGCGGCAGATGCTTTTGGGGCTCGCGCTGCAGGAGCCTGGAACCAAGCGCCAAGGCAAAGGCCGCTGCGGCTCCGGCGGCGCGTGCGGTCGGCGCGTGGATTTCCGTGAGCGCCCCCAAAGGCAGACCGCCGCCGAGCAGGGCATCGAGCGGCTCCACCTGGCTCGGCAGACAATCGCCATCCGGCAGACCCCGTCCGCTGCGCCGCATAAGGATGCCGTCGGCCGTTTGCCCGTCAGCTGAAGGCGCAGCCAAGCGCTCCGGCAGTACGCCTTCGATCCTGGCAATCTCATGACGCAAGGCGCAAAGCCTTTCCTGCGCCAAGGCTGATACCGCCATGACGTTCCACTCCGGTCGAGTTCGTTCCTGTTATGTTCTTATAGATTCCCGAGGGTGCTCCGAGAGTCAAGCACACTCTAGAGAATTTATTCCTGACGCTGCGGCCGTAAGGGGTCGGATGCGAAAGTCCTCGAAAGCCGCGAATTAACGCTCTATATGAGCCGGCCAAAGGAGACCGAATGGCTCGTCTTTATCAAACCCGGCAATGGCATGATCAGTTTTCGCCCTCGATCGAGGAGTTCGAGCTGCTTGCGCTGGAAACTTATGCCCATCTGCCTGAAGAGTTTCGCAAGCTGACCGGCGACATCATCATCCAGATCGCCGAATTTCCCACCGAAGAGATCATGGACGATCTAGCGCTGGAAACGCCGTTCGACCTGCTCGGCCTGTTTGAAGGCCGTGGCATTGCCGAGCGCTGGACGCCGCAAACCGGCGAGGAACCGAACAAGATCACGCTCTATCGCCGCGCGATCCTCGATTACTGGTCAGAAAACGAGGAAACGCTGGGCGACATCGTCAGCCACGTGCTGATCCACGAAGTCGGCCACCATTTCGGCCTGTCGGACGACGACATGGAAAAAATCGAGGAAGCGGCGGAATAGGACCTACTGCTCGCCGAGCTTCATGTCGGGATGGTAGTCCTTGCCCTCCACCTCCTTCACCACGGCCTGGCCGCAGCGCATGGTGCCGGTCGCGGCGTCGAAGGCGTAGGTGGGGCTGCCGGCCAGTTCCCATCCCTTGTTCAGCGCCGTCGTGACCTTGTGGCAGAAGCTCGAATCATCGGGGCCTGACAGGAAGCGGTAGAGTTTCATCGCTGTAGTCCTTCAAAGACGCGCGGCCAGCAGCTTTTCGGCCTGCGCGAGATGCAGCCGCTCGATCATGCGGCCGTTGATCTGAATGACGCCTTGAGCGGGATCGGCGGCGAAGGCTGCGACGATGGCTTCCGCTTCCGCCACGTCTTCCTCGCTCGGTGCAAAGGCGCGGTTGGCGGGTTCGATCTGGGCGGGATGGATCAGCGTTTTGCCGTCGAAACCCATGTTCCGGCCTTCGCTGCACTCGGCAGAAAAGGCATCGAGATCGCGGAAATTGTTGCTGACGCCGTCGAGTACAGTGAGGTTTCCGGCCCGTGCCGCCATCACCATCTGCGATAAAGCCGGCATGAGGTAGCGGCGATCCGGCGTCATGCGAATGCCGATGTCCTTGGCGAGATCGTTGGTGCCGGCCACCAGGCAGGCAAGGCGTGCGGCGCGATCGCGGCCGAGCGCTGCAATGGCGCCGATATTCATCATCGCCTTCGGGGTTTCGATCATCGCCCACAAACGGATGCGCTTGGGCGCGTCGATCTCGTCCAGCGCGTCGTCGGTTTCCAGGATGTCGCGCGGTGAATCGACCTTCGGCAGGAGGATGGCGTTGGGCTTGCAGGATTTGGCGACCGCCAGATCGTCCGCGCCCCATTCCGTAGACATCGCATTGATGCGGATGATCAGGCGCTTGTTTGGACGGTTCTCGAACAAGCGTACGAGGTTGTCGCGCGCGGCTGCCTTCTGGTCTGGTGCAACCGCGTCTTCCAAATCGAGGATGATCGCGTCGGCGGCGAGATCGGCGATCTTGGCCAGCGCTTTCTGGTTGGCGGCCGGCACGTAAAGCACTGAGCGGTGGGGATGAGGGGCGGTCATACCCATTCATCGCCGGGCCTTGGTGAACGCGCAAGAGCTTATCGGACTTTCTACTGAGGCAGGTTACGCAAATGCCGCTTGCGAAGGACGCATGAACCTGATTGCGTGCGCCCGCTTTCACGGAATGAACATCCCCATGTCTGGCTACGATATTCTCATCATCGGTGGCGCGATCGTCGGCAGTTCCGCTGCCTATTTCCTGCGCGACCAGGGCTTCACCGGCACGATCGGCGTGGTGGAACGCGATCCGAGCTTTGCCACGTCTGCCACAACCCTGTCGGCGGCATCGATCCGCCAGCAGTTCTCCATTGCCGAGAATATCCGCCTGTCGCGTTTCACGCTGAACCTGTTTCGCGAGCTGACCGACCGCTTCGGTGCGGATGCCGACATCGCATTCCGCGAAAAGGGCTATCTGATCCTGGCGAGCGAAGCAGGGTTGCCCATTCTCAGGACGAACCACGCCGTGCAGATTGCTGAGGGCGCGGAGATCGTGCTGGAAGACGCTAGAGCCCTGGCGAAGCGCTTTGCCTGGCTGTCGACCGAAGACATTGCCGGTGGCGCTTATGGTGTCAGCGGCGAGGGCTGGTTCGATGCCCATGCGCTGCTCGGCCTGTTCCGCAAGGCGTTGAAGAGCATGAAGGTCGACCTGATCACGGATACGGTCACCGGCATCACGCGCGATGGAGACGCGGTCACCGGCGTGACGCTGGAACAGGGCGGTGCGGTTTCTGCCGGTCTCATCATCAATGCTGCCGGCCCGAATGGCGGCAAGGTCGCTGCCATGGCGGGCATCGATCTGCCGGTGGAGCCGCGCAAGCGCAACGTGTTCGTGTTCGAAGCCCGCGACCGCTTCGAGGACATGCCGCTGATGGTCGATCCCTCGGGCATTTATGTCCGCCCGGAAGGCCAGGTTTACATCACCGGCGGCGCAGAAAATCCCGATACGGACGGCCCGGCCGACCCGCGCGATTTCGATCCGGACTGGAGCCTGTTCGAAGAGGTGATTTGGCCAGTCTTGGCCACCCGCGTTCCCGCCTTCGAGGCGATCAAGCCGACGCGCGCCTGGGCCGGGCACTACGACTACAACACGTTCGACCAGAACGCTGTTGTGGGTCCGCATCCCCAGGTAAAGAACTTCCTCTTCGCCAATGGCTTTTCCGGCCACGGCCTGCAGCAGGCCGCCGCAGTCGGCAAAGCACTCGCCGAGCTGTTGACGTTTGGCGGTTATCGCAGCGTCGATTGCAGCGCCTTTGCTTGGGAGCGCATCCCGAAAAACAGTCCCTTCGTGGAACTGAACGTCATCTGAGTTAACCGAGACTCGACAGAAGGATGTAATCCTCCTATTAGCTAAGTTAGCTAATAGGAGGCGCGGATGCAGGTCACGGTTCATGCCGCAAAGACCAACCTTTCGAAATTGATCGAGGCGGCGCTGTCTGGCGAAGAGGTCATTATCGCCAAGGGTAAGCTGCCGGTGGTAAAGATCGTGCCCGTTGCACAGGGCCAGTTCAAAGTAGGGCTTCTAAAGGACCAACTCACCGGAACCGGTCCTGACTTCTTCGAGCCCATGAGCGACGATGAACTGGCGCATTGGGAAGGTCGGGATTGACGCATATCCTGCTCGATACGCATGCCTGGGCCTGGTCGCTGACGGCCGATGCTCGTTTGTCCACCGCAGCGTTTGCTGCCATGGAACAGGCCGACACAGTTTCAATCAGCGCCATCAGCCTGTTCGAGATCGGCCAGAAAGTCCGTCTTGGCAAATGGCCGGAGATGCAGCCCTTTCTCGGCAGTCTGGCCAGGCTGGCCGATCAACAAGGCGGGCGGTTTGTGGATGTATCGCCAGAAGCGAGCTTACTGGCTTCCACCTTGGATTGGGCGCATCGAGATCCGTTTGACCGGATCATCGGAGCCACGGCGATGACGCGTGGATTGACGCTCATTTCGGCGGATACGGCGTTCGATGGATTGGCTGCTGAACCAAAATGGCTTGGCCGGATTTGGTGACCACGGCCAATAAAAAAGCCGGCCCGCGATAGGCGAACCGGCTTCTTCGTCATGCTGCCGGCGCAGTTTAGGCGAGCTTGGCTTCCAGGCTGACCTTGATGGCGCCGAGGGCCTTGGAGACGGGGCAGCCTTCCTTGGCCTTGGTGGCGAGTTCCTGGAACTTGGCGTCGTCGATGCCTGGAACTGTGCCGGTCAGGGCGATGGCGCTTTCGGTGATCTCGAAGCCGCCGCCGGAAGCCGGACCGTAATGCACGGTTGCGACTGCATCCAGCTTGTCGGCCGGGGTGCCGTTTTCAGCCAGGAAGTGCGACAGCTGCATGGCGAAGCAGCCTGCATGGGCGGCTGCGATCAGCTCTTCCGGATTGGTGCCGGACTTGCCGCTTTCGTCCTGGAACCGGCCCTTGAAGGAATAGGGCGCGCCGGTGAAGGCGCCGCTCTGGGTGTCGAGCGTGCCGGTGCCTTCGGTGAGCGTGCCCTTCCAGACGGCCGTTGCTGTGCGCTTCATGGTGATCATCCTCGTCTTGGTGACGTTGTTATGAGTGTGAATTCCGTCCGGCATCAGCGGATGCCGGCAGACCATATCTAGGATGCGAAAAAGCGTGCGCCAGAGGGCACGCCTTTGTCATTGTGGTGCGGTCGAGGCTTGGTAAAGGCCTGGCTTACCGGCTTGTCAGATCGGTTGCCCTTGCAGCAGCTTGGGAGAAGGACCTGCCATGCCGGCGGCCTGGCCGATGAAGAAGTCCTTCAGGCGGGGCATGCGGTCCACGAGGCCGAGGCCGAGATCGCGGATGGCGCGGATCGGCGCGATGTCGTTGGAAAACAGGCGGTTCAGCACATCGGTGGTGATGCCCATCTGCAGCGTGTCGAAGCGGCGCCAGCGCTGATAGGTTTCCAACACGTCGAGCATGCCGATGTCGCGCCCCATGCGATCGGCTTCCACGATGACCTGTGCCAGGGCTGCCGCATCCTTGAAGCCGAGATTGAGGCCTTGGCCGGAGATTGGATGAATGCCGTGCGCAGCGTCACCCGCCAGGGCAAAGCGGTGGCCGACGAAGTCGCGCGCAAGCGTCAAACCAAGCGGCCAGGCCTTGCGAGGACCTTCAACGCGGATTTCGCCGAGCTTCAGGCCGAAGCGGCGTTCCAGCTCGAGTTCGAAGATCAGATCGTCTTCGGCCACGAGGCGGTTGGCGTCTTCGGTGCGCTCGGTCCAAACGATGGACGATCGGTTTCCCGTGAGCGGCAGGGTGGCGAAGGGGCCGGCAGGCAAGAAATGCTCTTCGGCGCGGCCCTCATGCGGGCGTTCATGCTTGACCGTGCAAACAATGCCGGACTGGCCGTAGTGCCATCTGTTGACCTTGATGCCGGCGAGATCGCGCAGCTTGGAACGCACGCCGTCGGCAGCGACCAGCAAACGGCTGGTCAGGGTCCGACCGTCGCTCAAGGTGATCGTGACGCCTGCGGTGTCGCGTTCGAACCCGCTCACGCCGGCGCCTTCGATCAATACGATGCCAAGCTCGTCGACCCGGCGGCGCAGCGCGCCGTTCATGTGCACATTGGCGATCATATGCGCAAAAGGCTCGCCGGCGCCAACCGTGCCATCAAAGGTCAGGAACACGGGCCGCACGGGATCCGCGGTGCGCGAATCCGTGATGATCATCTCGTTGATGGGCTGGGCCTCGCCGACCAGTTCATCCCAGCAACCAAGTGTGTCCAGCATGCGCCGGGCAGCCGCCGCGATGGCCGACGCACGACCGTCTTTTTTCCAAACGCCCGCGGGGGCTGCATCGACAACCGCGATTTCAAGCGAGGGGCGCGCCTGTTTGATGGCGACTGCCGTGGCGAGGCCGACGTAATTGCCGCCGCCGATCACCACGTCGAAGCTGGTTCGCGCGGTCGCGTCAGACGTGTTCGGCTCGGGCAGATCGATGGTGGGGGAAGGCGCCATGCTTGGCTTCTCCGTGTTCAGGGGTCTGCCTTGACTTGCACGCGGCGAACTGTTCGTAAACCGGGCGCCACCAAGCAGCGAAAGGATAGTAGGCCATGTCTGAGGCCATGCGGGACTTGTTGGACATACTTGATCTGGAAACGCTGGAACTCAACCTGTTTCGTGGTCGCAGCCCCCAGGTCGGCTGGCAGCGCGTTTTCGGCGGACAGGTGGTGGCGCAGGCGCTGGTTGCGGCGCAGCGCACGGTTGGCGCCGATCGCCACACCCACTCGCTGCACGGCTATTTCATGCGTCCGGGCGATCCGGCCGTGCCGATCATCTATGAGGTCGACCGCATCCGCGACGGCGGCAGTTTTACCACACGGCGTGTCGTGGCCATCCAGCATGGGCATGCAATCTTTTCGCTGGAAGCCTCGTTCCAGAAGGATGAGCCGGGCCTGGATCACCAGGTTCCGATGCCGCTCGACGTGCCTGCGCCGGAAACGCTGATGACGCAGATGGAGCTGATCGAGCGCTACGGGCAGAACCTGCCGGATGCCATCCGGCGCTTTTGGGCACGCGAACGGCCACTGCAGATCCGGCCGGTCAACATCGAACATTATGCCTCGCGCGATCCACTCCCGCCGCAGCAGAAGGTGTGGATGCGCATCAACGGCGTCAAAGCCGCAACGCGGGCGCTGAATGCCGCCATGCTGGCTTACATTTCCGACATGACGCTGCTCGACACCGCCACCTTCCCACATGGACGCTGGGGTTTCGAGCCCGACATTCAGATGGCCAGCCTCGATCATGCGATCTGGTTTCATCGCGAGCCGCCGAACGGCATGGATGACTGGCTCCTGTATAGTCAGGACACCCCATCGACGATGGGGGCGCGGGGTTTTGCGCGCGGGCAAATCTTCAGCCGCGATGGCACGCTGATCGCTTCGGTCGCGCAGGAGGGTCTGATCCGCCTACGAACGAAGCAGTCTGCTTGATCACTGGATTTTTGCTTAAATAATAGGCAAGCGCTACTGGCCGAACAATCGTCTCCCGGTCGTTTCGACAGCGTACAACCTGCTTTTTCACCATTCACGGCCGCTTCATCCCAATTGGCATGAAGCTTGATTCTCTTCGTCCACGGGCCGCGTTCGCGCGCGGCGATGATGGGGCAGCGGGCTCAACCCGCGAAACGAAGGGGTATGGTTGCGAATGAAAATCGTCATGGCTGTTATCAAGCCGTTCAAGCTCGACGAAGTCCGTGAAGCGCTGACGGCCGTTGGCATTCAGGGTCTCACCGTTACCGAGGTCAAAGGCTACGGACGTCAGAAGGGACACACCGAAATCTATCGCGGTGCCGAATATGCCGTGAGCTTCCTGCCGAAGATCAAGATCGAAGTCGCGGTTGCGGCCGAGCTCGTGGATCGCGCGGTGGAAGCCATCACCGCTGCGGCCAAGACCGGGCAGATCGGAGACGGAAAGATCTTCGTTTACGCGCTCGATCAGGCCGTCCGCATCCGGACCGGCGAAACCGACAGCGACGCGCTTTGAGCGGCCGACGCGAACCTCAGGAGATTTCGATGACAATTTCTATCCTTCTCCCCGGTCGCCTGCTGCCGTTGGCACGCACCGGTTTGGCGACGGTCCTCGGGCTCGGCGCTTTCGGCGTGCTCAGCGCCGTCGCACAGGAAACGGCCCCGGTTGCGGCCGATGCCGCAGCGCCTGTGGTTGCCACGATCGACAAGGGCGATGTCGCCTGGATGCTGGTTTCCACCATCCTCGTTCTGTTCATGATCCTGCCCGGCCTCGCGCTCTTCTATGGCGGCCTGGTGCGCGCCAAGAACATGCTGTCCGTGCTGATGCAGTGCACGATGATCACCGCGGTGGTGATCGTGATCTGGGTTCTGTGGGGCTATTCCTTCGCCTTTGGGGGTTCCACCAGCCCGTATTGGGGCGGTCTCGGCAAGCTGTTCCTGGCAGGCGTCACGCCGGATTCGCAGTCGCCGACCTTCTCCGAAGGCGTGATGATCCCGGAATTCGTATTCATCTGCTTCCAGATGACCTTTGCCTGCATCACGCCGGCGCTGATCGTCGGCGCCTTTGCCGAGCGCATCAAGTTCTCGGCGGTGATCCTGTTCGTGGTTCTGTGGGTGACGCTGGTTTATTTCCCGATCGCGCACATGGTCTGGGATTCCAACGGCCTGATCTTCGGCTGGGGCGCGCTTGATTTCGCAGGCGGCACCGTCGTGCACATCAATGCCGGTATTGCCGGTCTGGTGGGCGCATTGCTGATCGGCAAGCGCCACGGCTATGGCCGCGACAACATGGCGCCGCACTCCATGACGCTGACCATGGTGGGTGCATCCATCCTGTTCGTGGGTTGGTTCGGCTTCAATGCCGGTTCCAACCTCGAAGCCACCGGTGGTGCAGCACTTGCCATGATCAACACCTTCACCGCCACCGCCGGCGCCGTGATCACCTGGGTGGTGATCGAAGGTCTGGCACGCGGCAAGGCTTCGATGCTCGGTGCGGCATCCGGTGTTGTCGCCGGCCTCGTTGCCGTGACGCCGGCTGCGGGCCTTGTTGGTCCGATCGGCGCGATCGTGCTTGGCGCCCTTGCTTCTGCCGTCTGCTACTGGTTCGTGGCCGTGGTGAAGATCAAGGCCGGCTATGACGACTCGCTCGACGTGTTCGGCATTCACGGCATTGGCGGCATCATCGGCGCGATCGGCACCGGCATCTTCGCTTCGCCTTCGCTGGGTGGCGTTGGTTATGCCGATGGCGTGACGATGGGCGGGCAGGTCTATACGCAGATCCTTGCCGTGCTCGTGACCATCATCTGGTGCGGTGTTGTGTCCGCGATCCTCTACAAGCTGGTTGATGTCGTGATCGGTCTGCGTCCGAGCACCGAAGCCGAAACGCAGGGTCTCGACATCACCTCGCATGGCGAAGTGGCGTACCACTCCTGATCGAAGGAGCGGGCTTTCAGGGCCTGCCTTTTCCATCCGCTAAAAAGAGAGAGCCCGCCTTCTGCGCGGGCTTTTTTGCGCGCCCGGATTAACAAAAAGCAATGCTTTGAGGGGCTTGGCAGCTTCGTCAGGCTTTTGTATTCACCTGAAATCTCTTTCTGTTCTTCGTGCGAGTCGCCGTGACCAATCCCCTTGTGCTGTTTTTGTCGCGGCGGGATGATGTGAGCGCGGAAGAAATCGCCGCGCTCGAAACCCTGACGCTCAACCACCAGGACTTTGCAGCCGGCACCGCAATGATCCGGCAAGGCGATCGCCCGCAATCCAGCATTCTGGTTTTGGATGGGCTGGCTGCGCGCGCGCATTACCTGGCCGACGGCAAGCGCATGATCAGCGCCCTGCATATTCCGGGCGATTACGTGGATCTGCATTCGCTTCTGCTCGACCGCATGGACCACGATGTGACGGCCTTGACGGATTGCCGCGTCGCTTTGACCGCGCATCCTGATATCCGGCGCGTGACCGAAAGGCTGCCTCATCTCGGGCGCTTGCTGTGGCTTTCCACGACGATCGATGCCGCCATGCATCGCGCCTGGATCGTGGCGCTCGGTCGCATGTCGCCGCTCAGCCACATGGCGCACTTCCTGTGTGAAATGTATATCCGGCTGGAAATCGTCGGTCAGGCTGCCGATCATAGCTATCGCCTGCCGATCACCCAGATCGATCTTGCCGACATGCTTGGACTTTCGGTCGTGCACGTCAACCGCACCCTGCAGGATCTTCGGGCCACCGGAATGGTCAGCTGGGTAGGGCCGACGGTCAGCATCAAGGACTGGAACGGGTTGCGTGAACTCGGCCAGTTCGAGGACGCTTATCTCAATCTCAACAAGCGCCCGCGCTGATCGTCGCTTCAGCAACGCCGTTGGCCGCTGGGTAAGCTTACCGGGGGTCCATGGTTAATGCAGCTTTAACTGTCCTGTCGTTACGGTCACACCGAATCCTGTCCGGGAGAACCCGGCCTTTTTCGCACGATCGAGGACTGTTCTATGCGCATTGGCCTTTCGGCACCCATGAATGTGGCTGATGCAGGGTATGGCTTGCGCGGTTTTGCCCGGCGGCAGGTTGCGCGTCTGGTTGGATTATCCCTGCTTGGTTTGACCGCGCTCGGCGTGGCGTCGCTGGCGACCTGGAATGTTGCCGATCCGAGCTTCAGCCATGCCACCGACAATCCGGTCACCAATGCGATCGGCTATCCCGGCGCTGTTTTCTCCGATCTCGCGACGCAGTTCTTCGGTCTGGCCGCACTGGCCGTTCTCGTGCCGCTGGCGATCTGGGGCGTGCTGTTGATGACGGGCCATCGCATCGATCGCAAGCCGACGCGTGCGGCGGTTTGGTTCCTCGGCGGGATGTTTGCGGCAGGTGTTGCCGGCTGCTTTGCACCCAACGCAACCTGGCCGCTGCCGACCGGCTTTGGCGGTGTATTCGGCGACATCATGCTGAAGCTGCCGGCTCTCATGCTCGGCGCTTATCCGACGGGCCTGGTGGCCACCATTCTCAGCGTCATCCTCGCGATCCCCGCTTTGGCGCTGCTCGCATTTGGGTCTGGCCTCGTTGGCCGCCGCGCGCCGGTTGAAGACGATTTCGAGGATGAAGATGACCTTGCCGTGTCCGTGCAGTCGGCCGACGAGGAGGACGATCGCGACTCCGTTCTGATGGGCTTGATGACCCACTGGTTCCTGTCGGCACAGGCGATGGTTCGTCGCTTGAAGGGCGGCAACGAGCGTCAGGCACCGCAAAAGAGCAAGCTGCGCCAAGCCATGGTGCGGATCGATCGCGACATGGACATGGAAGCGCATTATCCCGCGCCCAGTCAGCGCGTCGAGCCGGGCTTCGGCAGCCCCTATGCCCCCGATGAGCGCCATGAGTCCTTCGATCTTGACCGCATCGTAGGTGTGGCAAACCCCATGCCTGCCGCTGCTCGCGCAGCCCCGGACATGCCGGTTGTTGAAGCCCCGACGCGCCGCCCGATCGTGGTGGAGCCGCCCGCGCAGCCGGTTCCGCAGCGTGTCGAACGCGTGGAGCCCGATTGGTCGAACTGGACGCCGGTCAAGGAAAGTGCCAACGGCCATGTGCAGGCCTTCCGCTCCATGCCCGGTATGGTGCGTGGTGTGCGCCGCCCCGAGCCCGAACTCACGCAGCCGAACGAAATCCAGGCCGAGCCGGACTTTGCGCCCTTGCAGGATCTGACGCCGGACGTCGGCGAAGATGACGCGCCCTTCGACATGCCGTTTGATGCACCTTACGAAGATAGCTACGCCGAACCTGTTGCGCCGCAGCCGGTAGCTTCCGTTGCCGCGATGCGCCAGCCGGCCGCCCGCCGTTCAACCGAAACGCCGGACCAGCTGTTCGATGCGCCGGCAATGGCACATGGCGAAGCGCAGGCACGCGGTATCCAGCGCACCGATGCCGCTGCTTCCTCTCGCGTAATCGAAGCGCCGTTGCCAAGCCGCGCCAAGATCGACGCGCCGGCGCCAGCGCCGCGCCCTGTCGCCGCTCCGTCCCGTAATTATGCCGCCAGCGGGGCGATGGATGACGGCTTCATCATGCCGGCGCTCGAATTCCTGGCAGAGCCAAAGAATATCGGCCGTGATCCGACGCTGTCCAAGGATGCGCTGGAACAGAATGCGCGGCTGCTCGAGGGCGTGCTGGAAGACTTCGGCGTCAAGGGCGAGATCATCCATGTTCGCCCCGGCCCGGTGGTCACGCTCTACGAACTGGAACCGGCGCCGGGCATCAAGTCCAGCCGCGTAATCGGTCTGGCCGACGACATTGCCCGCTCCATGAGCGCGATTGCTGCCCGCGTTGCCGTTGTTCCCGGCCGCAATGCAATCGGCATCGAGCTGCCAAATGCACGGCGTGAAACCGTTTATCTGCGCGAGATGCTGGCATCGCAGGCCTTTGACGATTCGACGGCTAAGCTGGCGCTGGCGCTGGGCAAGACGATCAACGGCGATCCAGTCGTAGTCGATATCGCCAAGATGCCACACGTGCTGGTCGCCGGCACCACCGGGTCCGGCAAGTCGGTCGCCATCAACACGATGGTGCTGTCGCTTCTGTACCGCATGAAGCCGGAACAGTGCCGTTTGATCATGATCGATCCGAAGATGGTCGAACTCTCGGTTTATGACGGCATTCCGCACCTGCTGACCCCGGTCGTGACCGATCCGAAAAAGGCTGTCGTGGCCCTGAAGTGGTTGGTGCGGGAGATGGAAGACCGCTACCGCAAGATGGCCAAGGTCGGCGTGCGCAACATCGACGGCTTCAACCAGCGCGTGGCGCAGGCGACAGCCAAGGGCGAGGTCATCACGCGCACCGTGCAGACCGGTTTCGACCGCGAAACCGGCGAGGCGATCTATGAAAGCGAAGAGCTCGACCTGCAGCCGTTCCCCTTTATCGTCGTGATCATCGACGAAGTGGCCGACCTAATGATGGTGGCCGGCAAGGATATCGAAGGCGCCGTTCAGCGTCTCGGCCAGATGGCGCGTGCTGCCGGCATCCATGTCGTGATGGCGACTCAGCGTCCTTCGGTCGACGTCATCACCGGTACGATCAAGGCCAACTTCCCGACCCGCATGTCGTTCCAGGTGACCTCCAAGATCGATAGCCGCACCATTCTCGGCGAGATGGGCGCCGAGCAGCTGCTCGGCATGGGCGACATGCTCTACATGGCCGGCGGCGGCCGCATCCAGCGCGTTCACGGACCTTTCGTTTCGGATGACGAAGTGGAAAAGGTCGTCGCGCATCTCAAGCTTCAGGGTGTGCCGGATTATCTCGACGCCATCACCGAAGATGACGAGGAAGAGGCGGAAGACGGGGCCTCGGGCAAGGGTGGGCCTGCGGGCACCAGCAACCTCGAAGATTCCGAGGACCCGTATGACCAGGCGGTTGCCGTGGTGCTGCGTGATGGCAAGGCGTCCACCAGCTACATCCAGCGGCGTCTGGGCATCGGCTACAACCGTGCCGCGTCGATCATCGAGCGCATGGAAAAAGAGGGGATCGTTGGTCCCGCCAACCATGCGGGCAAGCGCGAAATCCTGGTGCCGACGGAAGACGACAAGTTCTAGCGGTACGGCTTTGCTCGCGAACACATTGCAGCGAGTTGGAAAGGGCGTGTCTTGCGATGCGCCCTTTCTGCCATACCTGATGGCCATACTCTCGTGCTTACGAAGCCAAATTTGAGCCGCACTGGTCCGCTACCCGGTGCGCTAAAGAATAAGGAACCAAGAATGCTGAAGCGTCTTCCGAACCGTTTTGACCGCCGCGGCGTGTTGCGCCTGATGGGTGGAGCCGTCTTGGCCGTCACGATGTTCGGTGCTCTCGGGACCACGCATGCCGTCGCCCAGGATGCCGCCGTGGCGCAGCAGATCGCCGATCACTTCGGCCGGGTTCGCACCATGACCGGTGAGTTCGTGCAGTTCGGTCCGCGCGGCGAACAAACCGGCGGGAAGTTCTATCTGGAGCGTCCCGGCAAGATCCGCTTCGATTACGAAGGCAAGAACGGCTACCGCGTGACGGCTGACGGCACCTCGGTCGTGATCGACAACAAGAAGATGCGCACGGCCGATCTTTATCCGCTCTCGAAGACGCCGCTGAAGCTTCTGCTCGACAGCCGCATCGATCTGTCCGGCAACAAGGTCCAGCAGGTCAAGCAGGAGCCGGACATGACCACGATCAAGCTCGCCGATCGTAGCGTGTTCGGCAATTCGACCATCACCATGATGTTTGATCCGACGTCCTATACGCTGAAGCAGTGGACAATCACCGATGCGCAGAACAAGGACACAACGGTGATGATCTTCAACACGAAGGAAGGCGTGGCGCTCGATCCCGGTGTGTTTACGATCGACTACAATCGCGTCAACCAGCTGAACGTGAAGGGTCCGAAGGACCGCTGATCCCGCCTGCGATGCTCACCGAAAAGGTCGCTGCGGCGGCCTTTTTTGTTGGTGCGTTACGCCGACGGAGCCGCCGGGGTTGTCTCTCAGGGGAGAGGCTGGCAGGGTCGCGCCGCTTTCCACAACCAGTCTGATTGTTTTTTCATGCCCTTCACGCTTGCCACCTGGAACATCAACTCCGTGCGGCTACGTATGCCGATCGTGGAGCGCTTCCTGCAGACCTACCAGCCCGATGTTCTGTGCCTGCAGGAGATCAAGGTTCCCGACGAGCTGTTTCCGACCGAAGCCTTCTACGCGATCGGCTATGAGCATGTCACCTTCCACGGCCAGAAGGGCTATCATGGCGTCGCGACTGTTGCGAAGCATCGGATCGACATCGAGGAAAAGCGCAACTTCTGCGACATGGGCGACACCCGCCATATGTCGACGCGCATCGATATTGCCGGCAAGTCCATCCTTCTGCACAATTTCTACGTTCCGGCCGGAGGCGACGAGCCCAACCCTGAAACGAACCCGAAATTCCGCCACAAGCTCGATTTCGTGGAGGAAATGCGCTGCTTCAAGGCGCTGTCATCAGACAACTCCGCGTCGATCCTGGTGGGCGATCTCAACATCGCGCCGCTCGAAAACGACGTCTGGTCGCACAAGCAGATGCTGAAGATCGTCAGCCACACGCCGGTGGAAACCGAGGCGTTTGAAGCCATGCGCCGTGCAGGCGAGTGGGAAGACCTGATGCGCCGCCATGTTCCTGCCGACCAGAAGCTGTTCACCTGGTGGAGCTATCGCGCGTCGGATTGGGCTGCGTCCGACCGGGGCCGGCGGCTCGATCATGTCTGGGGTTCGGCCAATTTGGGGCCACTGCTGACCGATATCGAAGTGGTGCGTGAAGCCCGGAGCTGGGACCGGCCGTCCGATCATGTGCCGGTGATTGCGCGCTTCAACCTCGATGCCTGAGCCGATCCGCATCGATGATCTGCGCGATCGTCCTGACCGCGTGCCCGATGTGGCGGACCGGATCTGGACCGCGTGGTGGCGTGATGCGGGTGTTTCGCTGGAGGATCTGACGGGGCTGGTGCGCGATGGTCTCGGACCTTCTGCCGTGCCGTCCACTTTCGTCGCGCATCGCGGCGAGCGCTTTGCCGGCACGGCTTCGATCATCGCCCATGACATGGATGCCCGGCCCAACTACTCACCCTGGGTGGCTGCGGTGTGGGTGGAAGCAGAGCATCGAGGCTGCGGCATTGGTTCACGGCTAGTGCGCCACGTTTCCGCTTTTGCCTTCGCGGCCGGCGTCACCAAGCTGTATCTTTACTGCGAACCGTCCAAAGCACCGTTCTACGAGGGGCTTGGATGGCGGCGGATCGAAGCGGATGTCGAGGGCAACGACATCTTTGTACTCGATGCCTGAAGCCTAATCCTCGAAGCGGTCGGCCAGTTGGGCGATGCGGGCGACAAGGTCCTGAAGCTCGGCGGCGATACGGCTGTGGAGCAAAGCGGCGAGCTGCGGATATTCTTCGAGGATGCGGCGGAAGAGGCGGCGGTTCAGCCGGATCAGCTCGACATCGGTAGCGGCAACCGCGCTGGTTGGGCGCGAGGTGTCGGCGATCAGAGCGAGTTCGCCGAGCAGGGTGTTGGGTCCTAGAACCTGCAGTTCGACTGTCGTGTCGCCGATGCCATGCACGAGTTTCACCGTGCCGGATGTCACCACGAAGGCGCAATCGGCCGAATCACCTTCGGCATAGATCAGACGATCGGCGGCAACGGAGATGTTTTCGGCGCCGAATGCCAGGAGGCGGAGCTGTTCCTGAGCAAAGCCCTCGAACAGCGCTAGGCCGGCCAGAACCCGGATATCGTCATCCAGCGCCATTCACAATTCAATCCCCGGCACAGGTTAATCCCCGGTGCCTGTTCCTCCCCCTCGTGGTCTTGGAAGGATTTCCAACAGGATCACGGAACGAGCTTGTACCCACCGCTTTCTGTCACAAGAATTTCGGCATTGGAAGGATCACGCTCGATCTTCTGGCGCAGACGATAGACATGCGTTTCCAGCGTGTGGGTGGTGACGCCCGAATTGTAGCCCCAGACCTCTTCCAGCAGGATGTCGCGGGTGACGACCTTCTGCTCGGCGCGGTAGAGATATTTGATGATCGAGGCTTCCTTTTCGGTCAGCCGGATCTTGCCGCCCTTGGCATCGAGCAGGAGCTTCTGGCTCGGCTTGAAGGTGTAGGGACCAACGGTGAAGGTCGCGTCTTCGCTCTGCTCGTGCTGGCGCAGCTGGGCGCGGATGCGGGCCAGAAGTACGGCGAAGCGGAAGGGTTTCGTGACGTAATCGTTGGCGCCGGCTTCGAGACCCAGGATCGTGTCCGAATCGGTATCCTGACCGGTCAGCATGATGATCGGCGCCTTGTAGCCGCCCTTACGCAGGAGCTTGACGGCTTCGCGCCCATCCATGTCGGGCAGACCCACATCCATGATGAGCAGATCGACCGTGCGGCCGCGCGCGGTGTTCACGCCCTTGGTGGCCGTCGGCTCCTGGATCACCTCGAACTCCTCATAGAGCCCGAGCTGCTCGGCCAGTGTGCTGCGCAGGTCGTCGTCGTCGTCGACAATGAGGATGGTGCGAGAAGTCATCGATCAATCCATTGTTTCAAATCATCAAATGAGAAGCTTGACGATTTTGGCAATATGCTGAACCTCGCCATCAGCGATAGGCCGATCACGGCGATGTGTCCGATGGTGATGAGTTCCGATGCAGGTGTCCAGGCAAAAACACGGCTTCATCAAGCGCATCACGGTCCGGCCGCGTCCGGGCAGACCGACGCAAGGCCTGTTGATGGCCGACGGCCTGGTGTTTTCGTGCGCGCTCGGCCGCGGCGGCATCACGGCCAACAAGCGCGAAGGCGATGGCGGAACGCCGATGGGGCCCATGCGGCTCCTGTCCGGCTATCTACGCGACCACCGCTTCGTCTACCGCAGCCGCCTGCCGCTTGGGCCCATCACCGCCGATCTCGGCTGGTGCGAAGTGCCGGATGACCGCAACTACAACCGCCCCGTCCGCATCCCC